>JAZRPU010000293.1:0-7099 GCA_045649365.1 Eubacteriales bacterium
CTTGAATCTCATGAAAAAGGAAAACCCATTCATACAAAACGTTTGCCTTTCTTGCGCAATATTATTACTGTTGAATCTGAAATGGCAGGATGTCTTACCTGGGATGAAGCGTTGGAATTTGCTGAAAGAACTCCTGTAGAAACAGTTTACAGAAGAGCTTCCATGATAAGCAAGCATGACGTTTGCAACATGCAATATACCTCCGGTACTACAGGATTTCCCAAAGGAGTTATGCTTACCCATTACAACGTTGTAAACAACGGTAAAGCAATTGGCGACTGCATGGACCTTTCCACTGCTGACAGAATGATGATTCAAGTTCCAATGTTCCATTGCTTCGGAATGGTACTTGCCATGACCGCTTCAATGACCCATGGAGTTACTATGAGTCCCATTCCCGCTTTCTCCCCCTCAAAAGGTCTTGCTTGTATCACAAAAGAAAAAATCACCTGCTTCCATGGTGTTCCAACTATGTTCATTGCAATGCTTGGTCACCCTGACTTTGATAAAACTGATTTCTCACACATGAGAACAGGCATTATGGCGGGAAGCCCCTGCCCTGTTAAAGTTATGGAAGAAGTAATCAACAAAATGAACATGTCTGAAATATGTATAACCTACGGTCAGACAGAAGCTTCTCCCGCTACAACTATGAGTAAAACAACAGATTCTATCGAAACGAGAGTAAACACAGTAGGAAGTGCAATTTTTGGTGTTGAATGTAAAATTGTAGACCCTGCTACAGGCGAGGACCTTCCTGACAACGTTGACGGCGAATTTGTTGCAAGAGGATATAATATCATGAAAGGATATTATAAAATGCCTCAAGCTACTGCCGCTGCTATCGACAAAGACGGTTGGCTCCACACAGGAGATATCGCAAGAAAGCTTCCCGACGGTAACTATAAAATAACCGGAAGAATCAAAGATATGATAATTCGTGGCGGTGAAAACCTCTATCCAAAAGAAATAGAAGATTTCATTTACACTCATCCAAAGGTTTCAGACGTTCAGGTTATTGGCGTTCCCGATAAACAATACGGCGAGGAAATGATGGCATGTGTTATTCTCAAGCCCGACGTGGAATGTACTGAAGAAGAAATAAAAGAATACGTAAGAGATCACATGGCAAAACACAAAACACCAAGATACGTTAAATTCGTTGACAGCTTCCCCATGAATGCTGCAGGAAAAATTCTTAAATATAAAATGAGAGAAGCTGCGGTCAAAGAATTTGATTTAAGAGCCGAAGGCACTATAACAACAGGCAATAACGTTTAATATTCATCTTAATTTATACCACATCATCCCTTTCAAAACGATGTCGAGTTTAAGAAACATTTACATTTTCCTATTGACATCAAAGGGTTGATGTGGTATAATTGAAATTAAGAGTGGAGTGCTGTTTTTTGCAGTGAACAGTGTTTCACAAAAAAGAATTTAAGACACAAAGGAGTCAAAGCAATGAAAAAAATCTTAAGCATTTTCTTACTTGCTTGTTTGGTTGTTTGTGCTCTTACTGCTTGTGACGGTGGAGAAACCTCCACAGAACAAAGTGCTGCTTCTACAGACGCACCAAGCAAGGAAGAGGAAAGACCGGACTACACTACCGGTGAAAAGATTGCATACGCTGATCTTGAAAAGAAAGATCTCGGCGGTAGAGAAATCTACATAACTGAACGTTGGTTCGGCTATGGCAAAGATACTATCGACTTTACCGGCGAAGTTCTTTACATGGAAGACGACAAGGGCAACCTCACAAACGTTAACCAAGCAAAAAAAGAAATCATTGAACAAGTTCAAAAAGATTACAACTGTAAAATTACAGGTGAAATCTTCGGTGAAGGAAGCACCAACATCGTTTCCGAACTCAAAGAGCTTATCTCTACAGACATTACTGCAGGCACACAGAAGTATGATTTCTTCTTTGAATCTTACTACTATTACACAAGCTTTATAGCTGATGGTCAGCTCCTTGATATCAAAGAGATTGACACTATCAACTTGAACAGCTCTTGCTGGGACCAAAACGCTGTATCCGAACTTACTATTTGTGATGCTCTCTACTTCATTTTAGGTGACATCAACACATACGATAACGACGGTACAGTTACAATGTTGTTCAACAAGAATCTTTACGAAACTCTCGGTTACACCGAAGACCTTTATCAACTCGTTAAAGATTACGAATGGACATTCGACAAACTCGTTGAACTCTCCAACAGCTTTGAAGCTATCGACCACAACAGCGACGGCGTTAGAAACGAACTTGACAACTGGTTCATGGGAAGTGAAGCTTCCAACCTCTACATTCACTGTGTAGCTGCCGGTGAATCCATTTGTACAAAAGACAAAAACGACGTTCCTCAGCTCACAATGAGCACAGAACAAACAATCAGCGCTCTTACAGATGCAGTTAACTTCTATCTCAGCGGTCAGGTTCTCCGCGCTACAGATGAAGAATACTACACAAAATATCCCGGTTCCGGTATGAACTTTGAAATGACAGTTACAAAATCCTTCCTTGAAGGAAGAGAACTCTTCTACATGACAACACTTATCCACATTCCTTATTTCCGTCAGATGGAAGATGAATTCGGTATTCTCCCCGTTCCTCTCTACTCTTCTTCTCAAGATGAATATTGTTCTGCAATGTCTGCTCACACAGCTTCCGTTCTTATGATTCCCGCAACTCCCAAAGCAGATGATGATTTGGGTACCGTTATTCAGGCTCTTGCTGAACTCAGCGAAGAAAAACTTACTCCTGAATACTACGAAAAACAGTTGAAATTCAGAGATTTCAAAGACGAAGAATCTGCAGAAATGCTTGACATTATCTTCAATAACCGTCACTATGACTTAGGTACTGTTTTCGGAAACAGCTGGAACAAAGTTGATGAACTTTATCAAACTCTTGATACAAACATCGAATCCAGATTCCAACAACAAGAACAAGTTATCAAGGCTCTCATCGAGTCCACTGTTGACGATATTCAAGAAGCACAACAAGAAAACAAATAATTTGTTTTAACATCTCCCCTTTCGGATTTTCCGAAAGGGGACTTTTGTTAATTTAAAGTTTATTTTGGGATGTAATAATGTTTTATGTAATATAAATTTATCGCTTTATGGCTTTTTATCTCTTTTTTCTTGACATCTTCTTATAAATATGATAATATTTAACAAGGTTTAAAACGTTTTCGGTTTTGGAGGAAACTATGCTTAATCTTAATGAAATACCCGAACCTATAGCCTCTTTTCTTTCATACAAAAGAGTTATTCAAAACCGTTCAAAGCTTACTGTTGAAGAATATTTCAACGACTTGCGAACTTTTTTCAGATATATATTGGCAACAAGACAAAAAGGTGATACTTCCGACCTTACAAAATATGATATTTCATCTTTGGATTATAAAACCATAGAGAGTGTTACAACAGAAGATATATATGCTTTTTTATTGTTCGAAGCAGAGGATAAAAGGAATGATTCCTCCTCAAGAGCGAGAAAGCTTTCTGCTATAAAATCATTTTATAAATATCTCACCGTTAAAGCAGGAAAGCTTACTGATAATCCCGCAAAGGATATAGAATCTCCCAAAAAGCCTAAACAATTGCCTAAATATTTATCTTTAGACGAATGCATTCAATTACTTGAATCCGTTCAAAAAGGAAGCGAGCATTACTACAGAGATTATTGCATTATAACACTTTTTTTAAATTGCGGAATGCGTTTGTCTGAACTTGTGGGAATTAATATTACAGATATTGAAAGCGACTTTTCAAAGCTAATTGTTACGGGGAAAGGTAACAAAACGAGAGTCGTTTATTTAAATGATGCATGCAAAACAGCCCTTTCTTCATATCTTATGGCAAGACAAAAAGAGATTTCTCAGCCGGGATTTGTTTTGAAAGATAAAAACGCTTTATTTATCAGCGGCAGAGGAAATAGAATTTCCAACAAAACAGTTCAATGGATGATAGGAAAACACCTTGAATTAGCAGGACTTTCAGGGAAAGGTTATTCAACACATAAATTAAGACATACCGCCGCTACCTTGATGTATGGCTCGGGAAAGGTTGACGTTCGCGTTCTCAAAGATATTTTGGGACATGAACAACTGAATACTACTCAAATTTATACACACATTTCCGATTCTCAAATGAAAGCTGCTATGGATAATAATCCGCTATCAGAAATAAATAAAAAGAGGAATGACTAATAATGATAAAACTCAACATACGTTTTAAAGATGATGATTTTGATTCGAGAGGAATTATAAAAATCTCGTCTTTGCTTAAATACATGCAACAAGCCGCTGAAACGGATGCGGACCAATTTGGCGCTACACATGAAAATCTTTGGAAAGAAAACATGTTTTTTGCAGTATATCGAAACATCTTAAAAATCAAGGAAAACTTAACGAAGGAAGACAAACAGATAACGTTGATTTCTTTTCAATCCTTTCATGACAGAATGAGATTTATGAGAAGTTATTTCATATATAAAAACGGAATATGTTGGGACAAATCCGATGAAAAATCCCCATACGAAAATGCATCTGTTTATTGTGACAGCATTTGGGTATTGATGGATATAAACAAAAGAACGTTATTGAGAGCAGAAGCACTTTCATATCCGGTTGAAGAATTTACACTTCCCTTTGAACGCCCGTTTAAAGTTATTATAGAAAAAGAATCTGCAATTAAAGCAGGAGAAATAACAGGCGGAAACTACTATATCGATGAAAACGGTCACGTTAATAACGCCGCATACGGAGATATTGTTTCTGATTTTTCTTCATTGAGTAATGATATAAAATATTTCGACATAACTTATGAGCATGAAATTCTTGAAAATGAAAAAGTTGAAATTTTAAAACAATCGGAAGAAAGCGGAGAAAAACTTATGGGGGTCAGATTATCTGATAATGCAATATGTTTTTGTTCGGAAATTAAAAGCGACTTTTAAAAAAGTATAATTCACAAACCAGAAAGCAAAAGGTAACTAAAATGGCAACAGTAACTAAAAAATTAATTGCTCAAAATAAAAAAGCAAGACATGATTATTTTGTTGACGATACTTTTGAGGCGGGAATAGAGCTTTTTGGCACAGAGGTAAAATCTTTAAGAAGCGGTGCTGTAAACCTTAAGGATTCTTTCTGCCGCTTTAAAGACGGGGAGCTTTTTGCCCTTGGAATTCATATCAGCCCTTATGAACAAGGAAATATCTTCAACAAAGACCCAAGAAGAGATAGGAAGCTTCTTATGCACAGAAGAGAGCTTGACAGACTTTTTGGCGCAGTTGGAAAGAAAGGCTTCTCAATAATTCCTTTGAGCTTGTATTTCTGCGGAAAATGGGTTAAAGTAGAGTTAGGGCTTTGCCGCGGTAAAAAGCTTTACGATAAACGCGAAGCAGATGCAAAGAAAACAATGGATATGGAAATGAGAAGAAACAATTCAGCAGAGTAAGATTTGTTTTTTAGATTTAGAACGAATTAAATTTGTTTTGTGGAGTTAAGGTCTTATGAGCGCAAAAAAATTTAAAACACTGAAAAAAATGTTGTTGATAATAAACCCCGTAGCAGGAAAAGAACAAGGAAAGAAATATGCTTTTGGATTAGCATCTTTTTTCACCCGCGAGGGATATCTTGTTACAATTCGCCCTACTCAAATTGATTCAAACGTCAATATTGAATTTGTTGAAAAGAACGTTTCTGACTTTGACGTTATAGTTTGTTGCGGTGGTGACGGTACACTTAACGAAACAATCGCAGGATTGATTAAATCAAAATCAGACGTTCCGCTTGGATATATTCCCCTTGGAACAACAAATGATTTTGCAAAAACTCTTGGAATATCATCCTCTCCTCTCGAAGCCGCCTTGGCTATTTCCAAAGAAAAAATCAAAAAAATCGATTGCGGTTACTTCAACGGTAAAACTTTTGTTTACGTTGCCGCAACAGGTGCTTTTACCGAAGCATCTTACGGAACTACTTCCACAGAAAAACGTTATCTCGGCTCTCTTGCCTACGTTATAAACGGAGTTGAAAGTCTTGCAAAGCTTAAGCCTTTTCATCTTAAAGCGAAAGCTAATAATGAGATAATTGAAGGTGATTATCTTTATGCCTCGGTTTCAAACACAACTTCTCTTGGAGGAATCTTTAAATTAGACCCTCAAAAAGTTCAAATTGATGATGGCTTCTTTGAATTTGTTCTCATAAAAGCTCCCAACAATCTTTCAGAAAAAGGGAAACTTCTCACAGGTCTTCTTACAGAAAGCTTAAATTCTGAATACGTTGACCTTATTTATACCCCGGAAATCAAAATAAAACTTGACACCAACATGCCTTGGTCCCTTGATGGTGAAAACGGCGGAGAACATAAAGAAATAATAATAAAAAACGTTTCAAAAAAAATCAATATGCTCGGAATCAAGTAGTATTAAACCTTAAAATAACAACCAAAAAAGTCGGGAAAAAACTGTATTTATTGCTTTTTTCCCGACTTTCTTATTTTTTGTGATTTTTTTATGCTTTTTGAAAAAATACCCTTGACTTAATGTGAAAAATTGTGTATAATAGCTCTGTTGACTGTTAACATCTGTTATTGTGCTGTTAATGTTGTCAACTGACGTGCCCTTTTGGGCATAAAGCTACTTTTTTATCCGGAGGATTTAACTATGAATTGGTTTAAAGCGGTCTCTGTATCAAAGTTTTTACTCTTGATACTCTGCACAGTTTTGCTTTTGGCAATCGCTCTTTTGGGCACTCCCGACATTTGGTTTATGGGCTCTTTGGGCGTTTTCGAAGATGGAGCTGTTACATTGGGTCTTGACCTTAACGGTGGCTCTATTATCACTTATGAAGCTGTTCCGCAAAAAGATACAGACGAGGTTACAGCAGAAGGCATGGCTGACGTTGAAGAAGTTATGCGCAGACGTCTTGACAACCTCGGATATACCGAAGCTTTGGTTTATATTGTGGGAGATAACTGCATTCGTATAGAAATTCCAGGCATTGCTAACCCCACTGAAGCAGTTGAAACTATCGGCTCTACCGCAAAGCTTTCCTTTACCGACAACGACGGTAATGAATTTATG
>JAZRPU010000294.1:0-2262 GCA_045649365.1 Eubacteriales bacterium
TGAAAATCTTCCCTTGGGGTTTAATGGCTTTAAAATTCTTCATCTTACAGATATTCACAGGAAAAGATTCGGAAAAAAACAAAAACGTCTTATATCCCTTATAGAAAAAGAAAATCCTGATTTGATTGTTGTATCGGGCGATATAATTTATTGCTATAATCATTGGTATAATTTTTTCTATAGCTATGAAAAAGATCTTGGAAAGGTGCTGGATCTTTTCAGAGCTGTTTCAAATTTATATCCTGTTTATTATACTCCTGGTAACCATGAATGTAAATCAGGGTATTATAAAGAAATCAGAGAAAAATTAGTAAAGTGTGGAGTCATAGTTCTTGACAGTAACGTTGAAATATTGAAGAAAGGAAACGATGAAATAGCTGTTATTGGATTGAAAGATCCTACTTTTTGGGGCGGAAGTAATATTGTTTTAGATGAATACATAGAAAAAAATAAGAATGAATTAATCACTCTTAAGTCAAAAGCGGAGAATCGTTTTTCCATTCTTATTTCTCATCGACCTGAAATTTATCGTATTTATACGGAAGCAAAAGTAGATATCGCCTTCACGGGACACGCTCATGGCGGACAATGGATTTTTCCTATTATAGGGCCTGTTTATGCTCCACAACAGGGCTTCTTCCCCAAATATACAAGTGGTATTCACTCATTTGATGACACAAAGGTTGTTATTAATCGAGGAATGGGAAACAGTTCAATGCCTATAAGATTATTCAATCGTCCCGAGGTTGTAATCACAACTTTAATTAGAAAATAATTGAATTTATTCTATTGATCAGGCAATACTAATCTAAAAAAGGAGAAGTATTGCCATGAAAAATATAGAAAAAAGAAAGATAATAATAAATTCATCTGTTTTATTTCTTTTAGGAGGATCGCTTTACTATGCATTAGAAATTATATTCAGAGGATATTCTCATTATTCGATGTTTATTGCAGGCGGACTTTCTATTGTTTCTATAAATGTAGTATGTCGCAAGATAACATTGTTTAAAAATAGAAACGTTATAATTAAAGCTATTATTGGCGGAGTAATTATTACTGCTATTGAATTTTTAATTGGCATTTTATTTAATATTATTCTAAAAGAAAATGTTTGGGATTATACTTCTTTAACAATGAATATTCTTGGACAGATATGTATTCCTTTTACATTTTTATGGATAGCGCTTTCTTTTCCAGCCTTGTTAATATGTGACTTATTTGAAAAAACTTTTTTCTCGTTTTTCCCTGAACAAAAAAGTAATTTCATAAAAAAATAGTATAAAAACGAAAAAATCTAAAAAATGTATTGACAAACTAGTTATTATATGATATAATCGATGCAACAATGAAGAAGAACTTCCGTTCTCGCCTTTGCGCTTTTAGTGTAATGGCTAATAAATTCACTTACTATTGATAGCATTTTAGTGTGTTAAATGCTTGTTTGTTTTTGTGTATTTGTGCGGATTTCTTCTCCGCACATTTTTTTTGGGAAACATTGGAGGTGGCATTTATCAGCAGCAAGCGTTCCCTTATTAACGATCAAATTAAGGCTTCTCAAGTTCGTGTAATCAGTAGCGATGGTCAACAGCTTGGAATCATGTCTCTTGCAGCTGCATTGAATATTGCAGCAGATGAACATTTGGATTTGGTGGAAATTGCTCCCGAGGCTGTTCCCCCTGTTTGCAAAGTTATGGACTTTGGAAAGTATAAATTTGAAAAAGAAAAACGCGAAAAAGAAAGCAAGAAAAAACAACAAATTGTTGAATTGAAGGAAATTCAATTAAGATGTAGAATTGAAACACACGATTTTGAAACAAAACTTAAACATGCCAATAGATTTTTAAACGATGGCAATAAAGTTAAAGTTGTTTTAAAGTTCATGGGCAGAGAAATTACACATCCTGAGAGAGGTTCTGAGCTTTTGCAAAGATTTATTGAAGGTTGTGGAGAAATCTGTTCAGTTGAAAAGGCTCCTCTTTTGGATGGAAGAAACATGATAATGATTCTCGCTCCCAAAAAGACCACTCAAAGTAAAGTTAAGAAAGGAAATGAACAAAATGGGTAAAATCAAATCTCATAGCGCATCAGCAAAACGTTTCAAGTTTACCGCTACCGGTAAAATTAAGTACAACCACTCGGGAAAAAGACATAAGCTCGGTTTAAAAGCTCCCAAACGTAAGAGAATTCTTAGAAATTCCGGATATGTAGCTTCCGGAAACGCAGCACAGCTTAAGAAGCTTCTCCCCTACGGTTAATCTT
>JAZRPU010000295.1:0-15692 GCA_045649365.1 Eubacteriales bacterium
GTTCTCATTGTAACCCACAAATATTAAAGGAACATTAATAAAATTTAATAAAATATGTCGAAAAATAAAAAACAGACATTTTTTTTAAAAAAACACAGCATTTTTATTTTTCGTGATAAAAAGCATTTTATTCGTATAATGATTTTGTTAAAAAGCTGATTTTAACAGTTTGCTTTAAATTAGCAACGTATTTTTTGAAATAATCGTTTTTCTTTTGAGCTTGTGCGGCAGTAATGGAATTATTCAAAGATTTATCGTAATAATTCTTATTCATATTAACGTGGAATCCATCAAAGCCTGCAAGAATCAATTCTTCAACGTTGAATTTTGAAAGCAAATTCAAAGCAAGTATTCCCGAGGAGTCTTGAACCTCACCGTCAACTAAAACCCATTTTTCGTAATCTATAATTTCGGTTTGTTCATTTTTCTCATCAGTAATGCTTGTGGTGGTAATTATCTTTTTGTCAGAAGCAAGGGCACCTGAAAATGCTTCTTTTCTTGTGGCGAAAACGTAGTCTGTATCAAACAAATTCCAAGTATTGAGGGAAATGCTGATAACGTTTTCTTCAGACATTTTTTCTTTAATGGAATCAGATGATTCCAAAATGCTTTTTCCGGGAGCAATAAGAAGTATTTTTTTGCCTTCGAAAATGGATTTCAAACGCTCTATTGCCGCTGTATCGTCACATTTTTTTCTTGCATTATATTCCAAATAAAGATTTTCTGCATAGTCCTTGTCGAAAGAGATTTTCTTATCTTCTCTGATAAGTCCCAATAATTCGGAAACTTGGTCAATGGGGAGCATGTGTTTTTCGTAAAAATGTCCCGCATAGCTGGGAGTGCAACGATTAATAGCAGAAAGATAATATTCTATGGAATAACCCCATGTGTGTTCAGTTCTTATCTTGTTAATAACGCTGTCTATAACTGCGAGAAGCGGCTCTGTCTTATAGGATTTTCCGTAGAAAAGATTCATGTGCTCCAGCAACAATTCTGTGTTAAGGTTTCCTGCGCCTTTTCCCATTCCCAAAATAGAACAATCTAACATTAAATTTCTGTTTGTGGGGAATTGAAGCAACGTTACAGCGTTTGAATAGGACATCTGTAAATTGTTATGGCTATGGAATCCCAATGTCATTGAGGGGCAAAGGTTATGGTCAACGAGATTCATGATTCTGTTCATATCGTTTTGGCGCATTTCTCCAAAGCTGTCTACAATATAGAATCCGCTGGCGTTGGGCAATTCTTTATTTACACATTCAATAAGCTCTAAAAACTCATTGTCTGTATATCTTAAAGTAATCATTGGCTGGATGAAAAACTGATATCCTTTTTCAATGATTTTTCTTCCAAGTTTAATCATATCAAAGCGGTTTTTCTTATGGAAAGCCATTCTGATACCGTCTATTCCTGTTTCCGAACGAGGTGCAAGACGGTCAATATCAAACTTTCCGTAATCAACCATAGCAACGTAGTTAACGCCTTCTTTTTTTGATTTCAAAAAGTTTTGTGATATTACTTGCTCGTTGCAATATTGAGTTCTGTCTTTTTCCGAGCCTTTGTTTTCGTCTATATAGCCAAGCTCTATGTATTCTACCTTTGAGGCTTCCAAGGCGGACAAGATTTTTTCCATGTAAGTCTGTCCAAAATTGAAGTTGTTTACACAGCCTCCATCTCTGAGGGTTGTATCAAGAATTTTTACTGTTCCCATTTTTTCCTCCTGATTACATATTGATATTAAGCAGAGCTTCTGCCAAGTCAAAATCTTCGGGATTATTAATATCTACAGCTTCTTTAAATGAAACTTCTTTAACGTAGGGATTTTTTCCAATTCTTCTGTGATACTTGAGAAAAACTTCTTTTGTGAAAACGTAAACTCCCGAGGTTTCTCTGTATATGGGACTTAAATCCTGACTTCTTGGAATGTTTTCCGCATCAAAATTAAGAGGCTCTCCGTCTTTCCAGAGATAATCCTGAATTTTAACTGCACAAAAAGCGGAATCGTGTTTTCCCGATTTTACCGCTTCGATACATTCTTTCATAGTATCTACGGTTATATATGGAGCGGTAGCGTGGGCGTAAACGTAAATATCCGCATCTACCGTATTCATGAAGTTTTCAAAAATCTGGGAAAAGTTTGATGTGGGTAAGTCAAGAAAATCGGGACGTTTTATGAAATTGACTTTTTCGGGGAGGTATTTACATACCTCTTCATTACTGCAATATACGTTAATGCTATCTAAAAGACCTGTTTCAATGAGTGAAAGCAATTCATACTGTAATAAAGGCTTATCTCCCAAAAGTTTGGTGTTTTTTCCGGGTAAACGTTCGTTTTGAAGCTTTATTGGCATTATAGCAATAATTTTCATGTTTTTTTACAGCCACTTTATTCAGCTGAACTTCCTTTCTTGAATTGTTTTACGATTTTTAACTAATCAGGCTTTTTTATTTATTATATCGTCAAAAGAAACTCTGGGGAATACCTCCAGCTTTCCTCCTCGGGTGGCGTTATATATGTGAATATCATGTTCATCACAATATTTTTTCGCTTTTCTGTATGCTCTTGTATTCTGACCCATGTCGTGAACAACGATATCTTTTATATCAGTATCGTAATTTTCACAAAAATAGTCTTTTGCATTTGGGTCAACAACAGTTTCACCGCTTTCGTTGATAGTTACGGTGTAGTTATGGTCAACGCCCAACAGGTATATTTCTTTAAATCCCATAAAAGCGGCTATATTCATACATGTAAACGTAACCGTGCCCATGGAATCCATCTGTTTTGAAATGTCGGGAGAGAAGCTATCGGGGAAATCTTTGTTTCTTTGGTAATTCGCCCAGAAATACAACGCTTTGTTTACTTTTATTCCATTAAACCATTTATGGTTAATGGGAATGAATTTCAATTTAGCGGGAATGGAGTTTATCTCTTCAAGGCTTTCGTGAAAGATATTTATATCCTCGCACACATAGTAAGTGGGTTTCCAGATTGTTTCGGGGAAAATCTTATAAATTCGGTTCATGGCAAAGGTAACTTCACCGTTTTTTTGAAGCAAATCCAAATCTTCAGCCTTTAAGCTTGGACCATTTGCAACAATAAAGCATCTTTCCCCTTTGTGAATGTCCTTTAACGCGGCTAATTTTTTTCCCTCTTTTGTTTTTGAAAAATTTTCCGCTTTTTTACTGATTATTCGGGATTGGATAGATTTAATAATGTTCATCTCTTACACCCTGTCTTTTGTGTTTTTGGCGGGAATGCCTACGTAAACGCTGTTTTCCTCGGTAATCGACCGATTGACAACCGCATTTGCGCCAATGGTAACGTTACTTGCGATATTAACATTTCCGATAATAACAGCTCCATATCCTATATCAACGTTGTCGCCCAACACGGGAGCGTGGGAGGTTTTTCCGTTGTTTCCAATGCAGTTTCCACCATGGAGAGCGCAATTTTCTCCCGCTCTCACGCCGTTGTTAACAATAATACTTCCAATGTGATAAATCTGAAGTCCCTTTCCAAAGCAGTTGGGACTTATCTCGATTCCTAAGCGGATTCCCGCTTTGTTTTTCTTTCTCTCGTAGTAAAGCCCCATTAATCCCTTTATTTTACTTCCTCGCGCAGTATTTATATAATACTCTTGCTTTCTTAAATAAATTAAATATCTTTTCAGCTCGTAGGAAGTATAGTTGGAAAACCGCTGTATGAATCTTCCTTTTAGTCCCTCATAATTTGCCCAGGAATTATCTGCCTTTATATATTCTTTTAAGTCTTTTTTTGAACGTATCATAATTATCCTCTTTAAAAAGTCCAAAATAAACTTCCCTATTATGGATTGTATCAACATTCCATTAAAAAATCTATCGCAAAATGTTAACAAATTATATTACTATGAAAAGGCTGTGCTTTGATGAGATAAAACTGCTACAAAACCAAAGTGAAGGTACTTCCTTTTCCCATGGCGCTTTCAAGGAGAATGTCGCCTCCATGGAGCTTTGCGATTTCTAAAGCAAGAGAAAGCCCCAAGCCTGTTCCCGCTTCGCTTCTTGACTTGTCTGAACGATAGAAGCGGTCGAAGATTTTATCCTTTTCACTTTCGTCTATTCCTATTCCGTTGTCGGAAACCTTTAAAAAGATTCTGTTTTGCTTTTGGTCATGGGTTAATGAAACTTTTATTTCTCCGTTTTCTTTTCCGTATTTGTAGGCATTGCTTATAAGATTGGAAATAAGTCTTTCTAAAAGCTCTCTTTCACCTTTGACAAAAATGTTTTCTTCCACGTTGTAGTAAAGCTTTATATTTTTACTTTCAATCAAGGACATATCGCTGCATATTTGAGAAACACATTCTGAAAAATTAAAGCTTTCAAAGGTATATTGCCCCTTTTTGTTTTCAAAGCGAGAAAGATAAAGCATATCGTTTATCAAAGAGGACATTCTTCTGTTCTGACGAGAAATAACTTCAAGGGATTCGATATATTCTTCAATATCTCTGGGAGATTCCAGCGTATATTCGCATTGCGCGGAAATCACCGCAACGGGTGTTCTTAATTCGTGAGATGCATCTGAAGTGAAGCGTTTTTCCTTTTCAAAGGCTTCGTCAAGCTTGTCCATCATTTTATCAAACTGATTGGCGAGAACTTTAAAATCATCTTTTCCCTCGCCTATATTTATTCTCTCTTTCAAATCGGAGCCATTTCCGATTTTTATTGCGGCTTCCGTTATTTTCTTAACGGGCTTCATGATATTTTCAATAATAATTATCCCCGCAACAACACTCATTAGAATAATAATGCAAAGAATGATAAAGGATATCCTTGCAATATTATCTAAATCGGCGGTGGCTGTGGATTCAGATATTGTTCCGCGAAGCCAAAGACCATCAATTCCCACTCCGTCAAGCTTTCTGTCGAAAACGTAATATTTTTCTCCCGAAACGTCGAGTGTTCTCATGGCGGAGTTGGAGAAAGAGAACTTACTCATTGGCTCTCCCGCGGGGTTTTCTCCATATATCAAATCTCCGTTTTCCAGATATAACCCTGTAGTAATACCGCCTATTTTATCGAGAAAATGAGCATCAATTTCCAAAAAACCGCCTTTATATGCGATATATTGATTATAAATATCCTCATTTTCTTCACTTAAGATATAATAATATTCTATACCGCCTACGTTTTTTTCAACGGTGTCTTCCAAGGAGCTTTTAAGGTTTTCTCTGATTATAGACCTGCTTACGTATATAATTGTAAAAAACGTTACTGACGCTACAGCTATAAGCACAGAAGTAAACCATAATACGATTTTTTTCTTTACAGACATTTTTTTACCTGTCCTTGCTTATGGATTTTCTCTTATGACGTATCCGATTCCTCTTATGGTGTGAATCAGCTTTTTGTCGTTTCCATCATCGATTTTTTTTCTTAAATATCTGATGTAAACCTCAACTATGTTTGAGCCGCCTTCGTAGTCAAAGCTCCAGACGTGGTTTTCCAGCTGTTCTCTTGAAAGGACTCTGCCTTTGTTTTTCAGCATATACGTAAGCAAAGTGTATTCCTTTGCTGAAAGAGTAATAAGCTTTTCGCCTCTTTTTACTTCATGTGAGGTGCAATTAACGGTTAAATCGTCAATGGAAAGAATATTGTCTGACAACCCATAAGCGGGACGCGTCATGGCGCGGACTCTTGCCATCAGCTCCTCAAAGGAAAAAGGTTTTACAAGATAATCATTTGCTCCGCTGTCTAAACCTTTTACTTTGTCTTCAATGGAATCGCGGGCAGTAAGAAAGATAACGGGCGTTTTTTTGCCTGATCGTCTTAACTCTTTTAAAACGGTGAATCCGTCATATACAGGCATCATAACGTCGAGAATTATTCCGTCATAATCCGCTGCCGCTATATAGTCAAGGGCTTCTTCGCCATCAAAAGCGCAATCAACGGTGTATCCGCTGCTTTGAAGCTTTTTCTTTATAATCTGATTCAAATCTCTTTCGTCTTCTGCAACCAATAAACGCATATAAAACCTCCGTTATGATTAGTATTTATAATAAGTTACTTTTTCTTTTTTGCAACGGAAAAGCCAAAAAATCCTCTTTTTGAGCCTGTGGCGTTGTACGTTCCGTGGGAATAGGATATAAGTCCCATTTGTTCAAAATTCAGCTTTCCTTTTGAATCGAAATATTTTTCTTCCGCATCAACACATAAAATGTCTGCAATAAACATGTGATGGCTTCCCAACTCTTTAATTTCCCTTACCTTACATTCAAGAGCAACGGGAGATTGGGCAATTATGGGAGCTTTTATAAAATTAGCTTCTTCCTTGATAAGCCCTAACGTTTGAAATTTGTCAATGTCCCTTCCCGATTTAACTCCGCAAAAATCCGTCGCATAAGCAAGGGCGCTTGTGGTGAGATTAACAGCAAATTCCATGTTTTCTTTTATGATTCCGAAAGAATATCTTTCAGGTCTGAGGGAAATATAAAGCATTGGAGGGGTTGAATTGATTATTCCCGTCCATGCAACAGTAACAGCGTTGGACTTTTCCATCGTTCCGCAAGTAACTATAACCGCGGGAAGCGGTGTGAGTAACGTTCCTGCATTTATTTTTTTCTTCATTAATATTATCTCCTGACAGACTTATTTGATGTTTTTGAATCTGAAATATTCAGTAATCGCAGTACTGCACATTTTTCTTCTGTGACGAAGCATGAGATTGTTTTCTCTTGTGAAATGCACTCTGTTTGTAAGCAGAATGAAGTAAAAAGAAGTTTCTCTCTCTATGAATAAAAACGTGCCTGTAAAACCTGTGTGACCTATAGACCCGTAGGAGAAAAGGTCACCGCAAGAACAGAAACGGTCGCCATTTAATTCAAAGCCTAATCCTCTGTCTTCGCCTGGAATTTTGGCTGTGTAGTTAAAGCAGACTTTGTCCATTGTTCTTTTAGTTAAAAATTCGTGATTCGTTAATGACAAGCAAAGCTTTGCGATATCGTCAACTGTTGAAAAAACACCTGCATTTCCCGAAACACCGTTTAAGAAGCAGGCGTTTTCGTCGTGAACGATGCCATGCTTGTATTTGCTATTTTTTTTATCGAATTCCGTAGGGGCGATTTCTCCCTTGTATCCTTTTGAGAGAGGATTGTACATGGTGTTTTTCATTCCTATGGGAGAAAAAACGTTCTTTTCTATTGCAGAGTCTAAAGGCTCTCCGTAAACAAGCTCAAGAATTTTGCCTAAAAGGATATATCCCATACATGAATATTGAACTTCTGTTCCCGTTTCATATTTAAGAGGAACGGATAAAATAGCCTTTGCCGCCTCTTCAGGTGAATATCCCACCTGTTCTAAATCAAACCAAGGAGCAAAACCGCCTCGGTGAGTCATAAGGTCGAAAATTTCAATATTACGTTTATCCTCGGGAGCGTCGGGAATGAATCTCCAAAGAGAGTCTTTCAACGTTATTTCTCCGTTTTCAATTGCTTTAAGGGCAAGCATTGTAGGGCCGAGGACTTTGCTGCAGGATGCCATATCATACATAACGTCTGTAGTGCAAGGGATTGCTTTATCGTATGGCTTTTCAGGTGTTACGTCGAAGCAAGGTGCATCGTCGGAAAACCATCTTGGATATCCGAAGGCTTCTTTGCAGAGCAATCCGTTTTTATCTCCCAATGCACAAACAGCGGAGGGATAAAATCTTTTCTCGGCTCCCTCTTTAAGTAATTCACGGGTTCTTTCAAAGAGCGAACCATTTTGAGAGGAGGTAAATATATTATCCATTTTGTTTAAGTTCCTTTGTGTTGTTTTTTATAAAAGACATTTATTTCCTATAGTATATAATATTTTTTTTTGATTGTAAACGGTTTTTTATAAAAAACCGTTGAAAAATCGTTTTTTGTATGATATAATAAGCTGAAAATATTTTTTTAAGGAGTAAAATATACATGAATTACAAAACATTAATCAAAATTGTGGCTTTAGCTTTGGCTATGATTTCAGCACTTGCTTTCGCATCTTGCGGCAAAAAGCCAAACGGTGGCGAGATGACAGAACAAAGTGGCGAGAGCAAAGGCGAAACTGATAACATTAAAGATAACAAAGACATTGAATTTACAGGCGGTTATTATAACTGGATTTATTCAAAGGCTTTCAACGGTTTCCCTGCTTCAATTAAAGTTACAAAGCTTCCCAAAGAAATAGAAGACATTGTAGCTTCTCTCAAGGAAGAAAAGAAGGTTTCTCAATTAAGAGATATTTTCTGCTCTCAAGAGGTTGTTGCAGCAATTCAGACCGCTTCTGAATATGAATTGAAAAAATCCAAATATACTCACGACGTTGTTTCTGTTAAAAAGAATAGTAAAGGTATTTATTCCATGACTATGAAATTCACAACAGGAACAACTGTTAGCGAAAAGATTTTTGAACTTATGATGGACGAAAACAAAAGAGCAGTTAAGCTTACCTGCTATGATAGTGATGGAAAAGAGCTTTATTACCATGAAATTGTAACTGTAAGCGGCGGATATATTGCTGTTAACAGAGCAAGCGAAAACAACGGAAAATGGACAGCGCTTCAACTTTTGTTCAAAGCAGAAGGCACAGCAGAAGGTTATTGCGCACTTTTCTCTGATTTGGCAGAAGCTCCCGCAAGCGTTTACAAAGTATCTTTATATTCAGGCTTTGCAGGCAAAAACTAATAAATTTGTTTTATAAGTATTGTGAAAGGGGCGTTATGAAATGATAAGAGGAAATATTCTTACAATCGGTTTTTCTTCCATAGAGTTGAGAATATCAACGCCCTATTCAACTAATGCCAACAAAAAAATGCTTGAAGCGGACAAATACAGATTTTCCGCCGATGGCAGAGGCGCAAACCTTGCTATAGGAATATCTCGTTTGGGTTGGGGTTCAATGCTTTGTACCGCCTTGGGCGATGATATGTTCGGAAGCACTTTCAGCCGTATCTTTGCCGATGAAAAGGTTGAATCAAGGTACATAAAGGTTTGCAGAAACGCGCAAACGTCAATTAATTTCTCCTTTGAAAACAAAAGCGGAGAAATATATATTCCCGCTTCAAGCCGTTTTATAAGCTCCACAGACGTGGAAACTGCTTTTAACGTTATGCCCGACGCGGTGCTTACTACCTTGGAGCTTCCTTTCGACGTGGTATGTACTGCCAATCGTTGTGCTTGCGCTCAAAACACTAAATTTATTCTCGATGCCACAGGAGCGCGAGAGGGAATGGATTTGTCTGCCCTTAAAAACGTTGGAATGATCATTTTAAGCGACAGCGACCTTTCTGCATTAACGGGTATAGAGGTTAAAACTATTGATGACCGAATGAATGGTTGTATCAAGCTTAATTCCAAGCTTGACGTGGAATATACTATAATTGATATGGACGAAAAAGGATATTACGTCTATGACGGAAAATATTGTGATTTCATCATGCCTTGGGATACAGAAGAAGTAAGCTCAAAGGGCTGTAGAGAAGCTTTCATATCTGCTTTGACTATAGGATATTTGAGAACAAATGACATAAAAGTTTCCGTGGACTTTGCCGCAGCTGCCAGCGCGTTGGCGCGGAGCAAAGAGGGTGGATTTGAATCCTTGCCTACGGAAAAAGAAATAAGAGAATTAATGAAAAAGTGAATTTTTGAGGTTGTTTTTATATGCAGGAGTGAATGCATAAAAAAACGACCTCAAATTTTTTATTAAATTCATTACAGATAAATTTACTCATTTAAAAAAGCGAATTGTTGGGGCACACATCCTTGAGGAGTGTGCCCCATAAAGCATATTTTAAACCGTCAGCAACCGCATCTTCCTTTATCCCCTTTTTCGTGGGGCATTTTTAAGCATCCGTCATCAGCATAGGGGAAAAATTCCTGAATGGGAAAATTCATTTTGCTGAAAATACTGCAAGGACTTGTGTTTCCGTCGCATGGGGTGCTATCTTTTTCGGGAAGACAGAATGTAGAGGCGGGGATTACTATTTGAACAGGGCGTTCCATTCTCACTATTGAAAATACGCCAATGGAGATGAAAAGCTCATTTACGCCGTATCCATCTACAATGTTTCCGTCAAAATGCTCTCTGATACAGTCGGGAACTGTGTCGAGGTGAGTTCTGCAATTTCCGAATCTTTTGCATTTTTCGACGATTTTAACATCAAGGCAAATGGGGTCTGCAACCTCAAGAACAACTGTGGGAAGTGTGGGCTGAAGGTCGCATTTAATGTCGCTTACGTCGGGGCAAAAGCTGTTACAATCGGGGTTGGATTTAAAAATATTAACGTTTTTTTCGCTTCCGAACAAAATGATTTTTTTGTCAAAAACTGCAAGACCGCAAATTTCTTGGGACTTTCCACCGCAAATGCAAACCTCAAAGGTTATGCAAAAATAGTATCTGATGCAAACTTGAAAATATCCCTTGTTGAAAGGAACGGGCTCAACGTTGATATTGGTGCCTGCTACCTTAATACTTTTGCTTCTGATAGCTGTTGCTCTGTCAATAAGCTCCTGATAACAATCGGGAACGTATACTTTAACGTCTTCAAGGCAATCCTTGTCTTTAGCTGAATCGAAGATTTTGTTAACGCTAACACAGCAGAGCTGGTCGTTTGATTTTGAACAAAATCCTCCGAGGGTTTGTTTTTCACCCATAAGATATTCCTCCAGATTTTTAGTTATTTTAATTTTTTGAGTTATCATTAAGATTTATCGTTTATAAAAACGGTTTCTTTCTGTGTTAAAAACACATCTACCATTATATTATGCAAAAGGAAAAAATCCGTGAAGACACGAATTTGTTTACAAAAAATGATTTTTTATGGTAGTTTTATATTATGAATTTAAAATTGTTTAATATATATATACCAAAATGCTATTGACAAAAAGCAAATATTTTGGTAAACTTGGAAAAGAAAATGAAAGGGGGTAGGGTTTTTCCTGCTTATTATGGCTAAAGAAAAAAAGAAAGGCTTTTTTGCCGAATTTAAGGAATTTATAGCTAAAGGAAATGTGCTTGATATGGCAATCGGTGTTGTTATCGGCGCAGCTTTCAAGGCTATCGTAACTTCACTTGTTGACAATATCATCAATCCGCTTATCGGACTTGCTATCAACACCGCATCTCTTGCAGATGCAAAGGCTATCTTGAAAGAAGCTGTTGTAGAAACTGTTAACAATGAAACGGTTGTTATTACAGAGGCTGTAACTCTTAACTACGGTTTGTTTATCAAGAGCATTATCGACTTTTTAATCGTTGCTTTCTGTCTTTTCTGCACTTTAAAGGTTGTTATGTCCCTTAAAGCAAAAGCAGAATCCTTGAAGAAGAAAGAGGAAGAAGAAAAGAAAGAAGAAAAACCCGCAGAGCCTACACCTGATGAGGTTACTGCTTCTACCTTGAAAGAAATTCTTGCATTACTTAAAGAAAATTCCGAAACAAAAAAACAGTAGGATTTTCAGTTGAAACGTTAATTTATTCTGGAGGAAAAAATGTTTAAACGAATTGTTGCATCATTACTTTGTGCATTAACACTTGTTGGAATAACATCATGTGGTGAAAATGCAAGCAGTGAAGAAAGCAAAGCAGAAACCTCTGCCGATGCATCTGAAGGCGCATCTGAAGACGAATCTGCAAGCGGCGAAGCTTCCAACTACGTTGATAAAGAGGGATACGAACAATTTCTTAAGGCATCGGCTGTTGACAAAGTTCTTGCCGAAAGAGGCTTTAAGGATAAAGGCGCAAACGCTGATTACGTTCCCCTTAACTATGATAAAATGAAAGCTATGTGGATTTCACAGTTTGACTTCAACACCGTTTATTTTGACGGAAGAGGTCAGCGCAATGAAGCAAAGTTCAGAGAGCTTGTGGGAAAAGCTTATGATAACCTTGTTAGACTTGGATTTAACACAGTTATCGTTCAGGTTCGTCCCAACACAGACTGCTTTTACCCTTCTGCATATTATCCTTGGTCCCATTACGTTTTGGGAAGCTATGGAAAATATGCTAATTATGACCCAATAAAAATAATGGTAGAGATGGCACATGAAAAGAATCTCAGCTTCCATGCCTGGATTAACCCCATGAGAGGAATGTCTGCTGCTGACCTTGCTAAAGTTGACGACGTTTACCCTGTTGCAAGCTGGACTTCTGTTGCAAACAAAAAGAAATGTGCAGGATATCTTTACAGCCGCGCAGCTGATGGACTTTATTATTTGAACATCGCTTATGAAGACGTTCGTAAGGTTATTATCAATGCTGCTGCAGAAATCGTTAGAAACTATGACGTTGACGGTGTTCACATGGATGACTACTTCTATTTTGGTGAAGAGCCTTCCTTTGATATCGATGCTTTCAACAAAGCTAAAAAAGAAAAACCTTCTCTTACTCGT
The DNA here is from genome assembly GCA_045649365.1 of Eubacteriales bacterium. Taxonomy (GTDB): domain Bacteria; phylum Bacillota; class Clostridia; order Oscillospirales; family CAG-382; genus SIG653. The sequence continues at coordinate 12,390 of JAZRPU010000295.1, forward strand.
AAAGAGTTCAGATTTAATCACCTTAACACTTTGGTTTCGGGAATTTATTCCGCAGTAAAGGCAGAAAACGAAAAAGTTCTTTTCGGAATCTCTCCCGCGGGAAACCTTAGTAAAATGGCAACGGAATATTTTGCAGACGTTGAAACATGGCTTTCCGAAGACGGATACGTTGATTATATCATGCCTCAAATTTATTTCGGTATGGAGCATGGTTCATGGAGCTTCCCCGATACTTATAAACGTTGGTCAGAAATCACAACGAACCCCAACATTATGTTTATGGCAGGCATGACCTTTGGTAAAGCTGTTTCGGGTTATGACAATGAAGGCGACCAATATGCAGGCGCAGGCAAAGACGAGTGGATAAATAACAAAGACGTATTCAAAAAATGCTTTGAATTTTCAGTTAAACAACCAAACTATGATGGATTTGCCATTTTCTGCTATCAATACCTTTGGAATCCTCTTTCAGGCGCTCCATACGTAAAGACAGCTCAAGAGCTTGCAAACTGCAAGGAATATTTCACAGACATAATAAAAGGCGAGCCTATTAAGTATTAATTTTATTTAGTTTATATACGCTCTCTTTAATAAAGAGGGCGTATATTTAATGAAAAGCAAAAGGCTTTTCGGACCGAAAGGAGATCAAAATTGAAAAGATTTTTATGCGTTTTACTTACCGCTATTATGTTAGCAACGTTTTGTGCGTGCGATGGCGGAGAATCAAGCTCTGACACGAGCAAAGCTGAATCTACAGATAACGTTTCTTCCACAGAATCAGGTGATGCTTCTGCAACAGAATCCAAGGGCGACGAGTCAAAGAGCGAAGAATCCAAGGCTGATGAATCCAAGGGTGATGAATCCAAATCAGAAGAAGTTTCTGAAGAAGATGATAATGGTATAATAGACGATGCGGGATACGAGCAATTTTTGAAAATGTCCGCAGTAGATAAAACCTTGAAGGAAAGAGGCTTTAAAGATAAAGGCGCAAACGCTGATTACGTTCCCCTTAACTATGACGTAATGAAAGCTATGTGGATTTCTCAATTTGACTTTGGAAGCATTTATTGCAAGGGTAGCTCCCAAAACTCCGAAGCCAGCTTCAGAGCGGCTGTAGAGCTTGCTTATGATAACCTTGTTTCCATGGATTTCAACACAGTTATCGTTCAGGTTCGTCCTAACGCTGACAGTTTTTATCCCTCTGCATACTATCCTTGGTCACATTACATTCTTGGCTCATACGGAAAAATGGCAAATTATGACCCTCTTGAAATAATGATTGAAGAGGCTCATGAAAGAAATTTAAGCTTCCAGGCTTGGATTAACCCCATGAGATGTATGTCCCCCGGAAATCTTGAAAAAATAAATGCTAACTATCCCATGTCCGTGTGGAAAGCAGACAGCAAAAAGAGCGATTATATCTATACATACCAATCTCTTTGCTACCTTAACATAGCTTATGAAGAAGTAAGATCCCTTATCATCAATGCAGCTGCTGAAATCGTAAGAAACTATGACGTAGACGGTGTTCACATGGATGACTACTTCTACTTCGGTGAAGAAAAAGCCTTTGATAAGAGAGCTTTTGATGCCGCAAAGAGAAAAGATGCAACTCTTAATCTCAAAAAGTTCAGATTCAACAATTTGAATACTTTGGTATCGGGAATCTATTCTGCAATTAAAGAAGAGAATAAAAACGTTATTTTCGGAATCTCTCCTGCGGGTAACCTTGATTCTATGGCTACAAAATATTATGCCGACGTTAACACATGGCTTTCAAAGGATGGTTACGTTGACTATATAATGCCTCAAATCTATTTCGGTATGGAGCATGGCTCTTGGAGCTTTACTTATACATACAACCGTTGGTCTGCAATCACAAAGAATCCTAACATCAAATTTATGCCCGGTATAACATTCCTTAAAGCTATTGACGGTGCAAACGGTGTTGGCGACCAATATGCAGGTGCGGGTAAAGATGAATGGATAAACAACAAAGATGTTATGGAACGTTGTCTTGAGTTTGCGGTTAAACAACCTAACTTTGACGGTTTCGCTTTGTTCTCCTACACAGAGCTTTGGAACGTTCATACAGGTGCAGAAACAACAATAATCAAAGAAGAACTTGATAACTGCAGAAAATACTTTACAGACATTATCAAGGGTGAACCTATTAAATATTAATTTCTGATAATTAATAATACGTCAAAGAGATATCTTCGGGTATCTCTTTGATTTTAATTAAACGTAGTTTTGTGTTTCGCGGGAAGTGAAACGGAATACCCAAAACTTACTAAAACGGAGAAAGCTAATGAAAACCGTATGTTTCACAGGGCATCGCCCTGAAAAACTTAATTTTACAGAAAACGATATCCGCTTTGAACGGTTTGAAAATCTGCTTTTTAAAATAGTGGACAGACTTTCACTGTTGGGATGTGAGAATTTTATATCGGGAATGGCTCGCGGATTTGATATTTGGGCGGCGGAAGCAGTTTGTCTTTTGAAAGAAAAAAAAGAAGTCCGCCTTGTTTGTGCTGTTCCTTTTCCCGAACAGTCAAAATCATGGGCTAAAAGTGAAAGACAGCGTTGGAATAATATTATTTCTCATTCCGACGACGTTGTAATAATTTTTGAAAAATACAGAAAAAGCTGTTTTCATGAGAGAAACAGATATATGGTAGATAATTCTCACGTTGTAGTTTGCTTGTATGACGGAACAAGCGGCGGAACGGCATATACCGTTAATTATGCCCTAAAAAAAGGGAAGGTAGTAATACAAATTGACCCGAACACTTTCAAGGTTTCTTTTTTAGGAGAAAAAACTCTGAACGGTATAGATGCTTTGGAAAACGTGTAGTTGATAATACTTCATTTGGTATTTAATTAAAATAAGCTATTCTCTTTTTTGAAAATATTCCCGTTTTATTTAACGGCGTTTTAAAATGGTTGCTTTAAAAAGAAAAAAGGCGTTGTGTTTTTTGGAACACAACGCCTTTTGATATTGAATTATTCTTTAGCAGAATCAGCTTCCTTTGTTTCGGGAACGTCATCATTGGAAGCTTTGTCAGATTCGGAGATTTTCTGACCGAGAAGTGAGGGCAACTGCATTCCTGCCATTGCAAAAACTTCATCAAGAGGAGGGACTGACTTCATCATACCTGAAATAAAGTTTGCTGTGGAGGTTTTGCCATCTCCGCCTTGTCCTCCATCCCAAACGGTAACTTTATCAATCTTGATATTCTTGATAGCATCAACCTGAACTCTCATGAGGTCTTCAAGCTTATCAGCTATAAGAAGTTTAAG
>JAZRPU010000296.1:0-2350 GCA_045649365.1 Eubacteriales bacterium
AGCACCACCGATAATAGCAATAGATGCTGCCTGTGGGCCTGTAAATCCAAGAACAATAGCAAGGATCAGAGCGCAGTATACACCGAACTGAGCTGCAGCGCCAAGAAGGAATGATTTCGGGTTTGAAAGAAGAGGACCGAAATCTGTCATCGCGCCAACGCCCATAAAGATAAGTGAAGGATAAATACCTGTTTTAACGCCTATATACAGGATATCAAGAAGACCGCCCTGTTTAAGTATTGTACCGTAACCGATTTCGCCGTTCATAAGCTGTGTCCAGAGCTGTGGATTGTAAATCGGTGTTTCCCCTGCAGGTGTAGGAAGGTTTGTAAGAAGCATACCAAAAGCGATGGGAAGCAAAAGCAACGGCTCAAATTTCTTAACGACAGCAAGATAGAAAAGTACTCCTACAATCAAGTACATAACTAAATAACGCCAGCCACCGTTTGCAAAATTATCTCCGCCAAAAATTTCCGCAAAGCCTGAGCTTTCAAATACGCCGAGGATGGAGTCGATAAATCCACCGCCCGACAAAGCAATCGTGTTAGTCAAAATATCACTCCTTAATCCAGATTAGTTAATTTGTTAACCGACTATATTATGCAATAGTCATGATAACGTCGCCGGAATTAAGGGAAGCACCTTCAGATGCAACTGCATTAACAACGCCGTCTGCAGGTGAGAAAATTTCATTTTCCATTTTCATAGCTTCAACGATGCAGAGAAGGTCGCCCTTTTTAACTGCTGTGCCGTTTTTAGCAATAATTCTGAGAAGAGTTCCGGGAAGTGGAGAAGTAACCTTTGTTCCGCCTGCTGCTGCAGGAGCTGCTACGGGAGCGGGTGCTGCTGCGGGTGCAGGAGCTGCTGCAGGAGCTGCCACTGCGCCATTTGCGCCTTCTTCAACTACTACTTCGTAGCTTACGCCATTTACTGTAACGATATAAGTTTTTGCCATGATAATAATACTCCTTCTACATTAAATAATTCTTATTGAACTTATTGTGAAATCTACCGTGTCTTTTCCTTCAAGACAGGCAATTGAGGCGGCAATCTGTGCCACCACTTCAGGCGCTAATGCTACTGCGCCGTTTCCGCAAGGGCGAATCGATGAAATATTGAAATTAACCGTATCTTCCCCCCTATATGCCGCAATAGCCGCAGAAGCAACTACCGCAACGGTGCTGTAGTCAGCAGAAGCAACAGGTGCGCTTTCACGAACGGGCGCGGTTGGCTGTTGAGGAACAGCATTTTCATTTGCTGAATTGCTTTGTTCTTTTTTGCCAACACTTCCGAAAATTTTACCCATGAGAGCGCAAATAGCCCAGATAATCATCAGAACCAAAAACACGGTTGACATACCAATCAAAGCAACTTTTCCGCCATATTTAAGGCGTTCAAGCATGGTGGCGTTTTCGGGAACGTTTTCATATCCGCTGGGAAAAACGGTCATGTACTCAGAGCTCGCAGAGCTTTCCTCGGTTTCCGCAACGCTTTGGCTATCTTGGGACTCATTAACGGCACCGATAGTTTCTCCCCCGTCGGACATATCAAGGTCAAGCACAAAAAGCTCAGAAGCTTCGGGATTTTCAATACCCGGAATTTCAAATTCGTACTTTTCGTACATAGGTTAAAAATCTCCTTCCTCGGAGAAAACCACATTCTCCGCTATTTTACTTTTGACATTATACACCATGTTTCCAATATAATCAAGAGGTTTTTTTGACAAAAAAAATTATTTTATTTTTGACGGTTTGTTATTAATTTACTATAGAATTTTATTCTGTTTTGTGATAAATTGTAAATATCTATTCTATTTTGGAGGATAATAACATGACAGCGAACAATGAAAAAATAATTGAGAAGGTTCTTTTCACCGAAGAAGAGATTAAAAACAGAGTAAAAGAGATAGCAAAAATGATAAACGAGGATTACGCAGGAAAAAAAGTTTTAATGCTTTGCATTCTCAAAGGCTCTGTTATCTTCTTTTCCGACTTGGTACGTCAATTGGATATTGACTGCAACTTTGATTTTATGGTAGTTTCATCTTACGGTGCTTCTACAACAACTTCAGGTCAGGTTATGATTGTTAAAGATTTAAGCAACTCCATTGAAGATACAGACGTTATTATTGTTGAAGATATTTTAGATACGGGAACAACTTTGGGATATCTTAAAAATATCCTCCTTCAAAGAAAGCCCGCAAGTCTTAAAATATGCACCTTTTTAGACAAGCCTTCAAGAAGAACAAACGATTTGAAGGCAGATTACAAAGGCTTTGAAATTCCCGACGAATTTGTTGTAGGATACGGAATGGACTATGCAGAACTTTACAGAAATCTCCCATTTATAG
>JAZRPU010000297.1:0-2694 GCA_045649365.1 Eubacteriales bacterium
GGTCAGTATGGTCATGTTAAAATTGAATTCTCGCCCGGAGAATCTGAAGGACTTGAATTTACAGAATCCATTTTCGGCGGAAGCGTTCCTAAGAACTTCCATCCTGCTGTTGAAAAAGGACTTCTCGAAGCTATGCAAAAAGGTATTCTGGCAGGATATCCTGTAATTAATATCCATGCAAATCTTTTTGATGGCTCTTACCATGACGTTGACTCTTCAGAGATGTCATTTAAGCTCGCTGCTATCTTGGCGTTCAAAGATGGTATTCCTAAGGCTGATCCAGCGATTCTGGAACCCATTGGTGTGTTAAAAGTTTTTACCCCGGATTCACTTATGGGCGATATTATCGGTGACGTTAACAAACGTAGAGGTAGAATCAGCGGTACAGAACAAAGCTCAACCAAAAAAGGTTACACTGTTGTTGAAGCAGAAGTTCCTACAGCAGAAATGAGCGATTATGCAATTCAACTCCGCGCAATGACACAAGGCAGAGGTACTTTTACTTTTGAGTTCGTAAGATACGAAGAAGCACCCGGCCCAGTAAAAATGAAAATAATTGAAGAAGCAAAAGCAAACGCTTCAGAAGAATAATCCTAAGCCAATAAAAGTGGCAGGAAAGGAAATCATAATGAAAAATAACATATTTAATTTAAAATCAGTTCTCTCATTATCTCTTATTTTGATATTAATGCTCTCGTTCGCTTCTTGTTCAACTCGTGACAATGATACAGCATTTTTGGATCAGATATCCGAAGCTGAAGCTTACAGCGAAGAAGAAGTTAGTGTTGAAGAATCATCGGAACCACCAACAGAAGATGGCTATACTGCAAGACCTATTGTTACTCACGTTAAAAACAGCACACCTTATTCTGTTGTTGTTGCTGGTACTTGTGAAGAAGGTTCTGTTGTAAAAGCTTACAACGTTGCTTCCACAAACGAAGTTTACGAAACAAAAGCTATTGGAAACTACTTCATAATGGAAATTAAACTTTCCGGAACAAATGAGCATTACTATGAAATTTCAGCAACTGTAGAAGGAAAAAAAGAAAGTACAGTTAATTACTTTAATGCTAAATACGATGCTGTAGCTGAAAAACCATTGAATGGTACTGCTGTAACCATCGGAAACGATTCTTCCCTTTTCTATGATAGTTTAATATCAGCATATAAAGGTGACAGCCTTCTTACAAATACTGAACTCAAAGCATTTGAAGATAAACTTAAATCCAATACTCAAAATTCAGCAATTAAGTATGTTTACGTTATGATTCCCGGAATGCTTTCAGTTTATAATGAAAGAGTTCCCGAATCAATTTCAAAAGATAGCTATAACACAAAATTCAATCAGATATCTAACGTTATCTCAAAAACAAATAATGCTGACGTTGTTGATTTGACGGAAGCTTTTGTTGCTAACAAAGATAAAGATTATCCATTGTATTACAACACAAGCAGCAATCTTTCTGATTTTGGTTCATACATTGCATACCAAGAAATCATAAAATACATTTCTAATGATTTCAAATCTATAACTGCGACAGAATATGATTTTGAAACCATTAACGGAAAAGGTGGAGATTTGGTTACATCCATTCAACTTGATACAAGTGTGTTTAATGAAACATATCACTACCTTAAAAATTCTGCAACTACTATTCCTGATGGTTCAGAAATGACATGTCCTATTTCTGACATTGTTGTATATGCAGACAAAGAATCAAACGTTCTTTATACCGACACAGCTGATGAAGCTGTAACTGGTGCAGGCGAAACTCTCTTCTTTAAAACAAATCGTGCTGAACTTCCCAGCGCAGTTGTTATCAGAGATAATTCTGCAAACTCTCTTACAACCATGTTAGCTGAAAATTTTAATAATTCTTATTTTGAAGCAAATGGAAATATGTCAATTACAACTTCCGCTATCACAAGCGCTGTTACATCTTATGCATCTGCTGATAAAACATACGTTGATTATGTTTTTGTGATTGTATCTGAGGATAACATCGATTCGTTGATTAACGGATAATAGATGATTGAAATGTTTCAATTCGATAATAAAATTGAAATATTAAAACGCCTTGATGCAGTTAAAAGCCTCGTCCCCCAAGGAACGATGCTTTTGGATATAGGAACTGATCATGCTTCTTTACCAATTGAATTAGTAAAAGATAAAATTGTTAAATCTGCAATCGCTTCCGACGTTAATATAAAACCATTAAAACGAGCAGAAGCTGAAATAGGAAAAAACAATTTATCTGATAAAATTCAAGTAGTATTATCTAATGGTTTTGAAAATATACAAGTCAATTCCTATGATTTTGCTGCAATATGTGGAATGGGAGGACATTTGATTGCTGAAATAATCGAAAAAGGCGGTCAAAAATCCAAAAACTGTCATTTGATTTTACAACCCATGTCTTATCCCGAAGCATTGCGTAAATATTTGTATGATAATGGTTTTGAAATTATAGATGAAATTTTTGCTTTTGAAAATAATAAATCTTACGTTATTATTCATTCAAAATATTCTGGCAGAAATACAGAATATATCGATTCAGAACTTATTTTCGGAAAATTCAGACCAAAAAATAAATATTATGCAAGATATGAAAACAAACATAAAAAAAGACTTCAAAAAAGATTAATTGGAATTTTAAAACATAAAATAGAAACATATATTGAAATTTAAACTCG
>JAZRPU010000298.1:0-3414 GCA_045649365.1 Eubacteriales bacterium
CCTTTGAGGCATTTGCCATAATCTGCATTTCACGTTCATCCCCATCCTTGTTTTCTTTTCTGCTTCTTGATAAAACTTCTTCTTTGTTCATAACGAATCTCCTTTTTATTTTTTGTATTTGCCAAGTTTTGTTGTCAGCATTATATCACATGACAAGTGTACTTGTCAATAGCTTTTATGAAATTTTTTTATTTTTTACAGAGAACTATGTGAACAAAAAACGACTCTAAATGGGGAATAAGATTTTATAATCGTTTGGTATTTACTATTTATCACAAAATCAAGGTGAATATAAATACAAGCCGATGCTCTCAACAAAAATAACACTTATGGTTGTATTTCATTTATTTATGTGGTATAATCAGCTTATAAATAGATAATTACAAGCGATTCCCCGCAAATTCTCCAAATGAGGGATGTTGTTTTATCGAGAAAAAGCGTATTATTTTATCAAAAACAACAAACGGAGGAACAGATATGAATCAATTAATTATAGGAAAGTTTATATCAAAGAAAAGGAAAGAAAAAAACTTAACACAGGAACAGTTAGCGGAAAAGTTAGGTGTATCCAACAAAACAGTATCCAAATGGGAAACAGGCAAATGTATGCCTGATTATTCCGTAGTAAAGGCTTTATGTGATGAATTGGAAATCACAGTTTCAGAACTCATGGACGGCGAAGAATCGGAAGAAAAAAGCATTCGCACCTATGACGAAGAACAAATTCTTGATTTATTGAAAAGAACACAGGATTTGGAAAAACAAAAAAACTTGATGTATGGTGTTCTTCTCATTGTGATGGGTATTGCATTACAGGCACTTTCTCACACACTTGGTGGGTCGAGCATAAAAGACTTTTTCTCTGGACTTCTACTTGGCATATCGATTGTCGAAATGCTGATTGGACTTTTTGTTGTGGGAAAAGGTATATCCGGTAAATAAGCTTCTGTTTTCGGTTTTGAATCTTTTAACAGATTTATCTGCAACGTTTTTACTCATCTATTTTTTCAAAAACGATGATTCAGCAAGGAGTATATATGTTTGAGCTTACTAACGAACAACGAAAATGCTTTGCACTTAATTTGGTAAATCCAAATTGGGAACGCATTAAAATTAAAGCAAGTCCTTATGACACTTTTGAAACCTATGCATATTGTGAAAACAATGTAATAAAAAAATGCATTTTAACTAGCGATACGGAATACGGCGAATTTGAATTCTCCGAAGTTATTTCTGATGATGGTAAATATTTATTACCCAAAACTTCAAAAGGAAAGCCTGTTCTTTTATCATCAAGTAATTTACTTAAAAGACCAAACGTTGGTATGGGGCTGAGATATTATCACAGATCCAAATTCATAGAATTAAATAACAACAATTCACAATGCACCTATTATTCAACGGCTTATACCAGGGACGTTGAAACAATGAGCGATTTTGAAAAATGGGTAAATGATTGGTGCGCTGAAACGAGCGAAAAGGATATTGCTGATATTAAAAGCTTTTCAAAGCAATCCCGAAAACACGTCAAATTTAACGAAGGTGACGTTTTCCGTTTTAAAATAGGTCGTCGGCTTTATGGCTATGGTCGGATTATTCTGGATTATGACAAAATGAGAAAACGAAAAGAACCTTTTTGGGATATTCTCATGACAAAACCTTTGGTTTGTAGTGTGTATCATATTGCAACAGAAAGAACGGATATCACAGTTGATGAATTAAAAAATTTGAAATCACTTCCTTCCACGTTAATATCAGATAATCAGTTGTTTTATGGCGAATACGAAATAATAGGAAACATTCACATAACCGAAAACGAGGACTACCCTATTATGTATGGCAGAAGTATCAACGCGAACGAAGAATCGATTTGCCTACAGCACGGAAAAACATTCAGAAAAATTGAAAACGGTGTGCTTTTATATAATGGATTCAGAAATAACGGTGTTTCATTTTCTCTGAATTTCACAGAGAAAGTTCTTTTGGATTGCATAAAAGCTTCCTCCAACACTCCTTATTGGGAAAATTATTTTTTCTACTCTGTAAACAGCGATTTGAGGAATCCTAAATATTCAAGAGAAAGAAAAGAAATCGGAGAACAAATGGGTGTCATTCTTTAGTAACGTTTCAAGTAAAAAGCTTTTGACCGAACTGAACATATCAACGTTTTTACAAAAAAGCAATTTTGCTTCAATGGTGATTAATTATGAAAAAGAAATTATTTGCACAAGCAATAACTAAATATTTGATTGGCGTTGTTTTGGTTGGCTTGATGATTTTTTTACCCGCAGGCACTTTTTCTTTTTTCAACGGTTGGTTATTTATGGGAATTTTGTTCATTCCAATGCTTTTTGCAGGAATTATAATGATGGTCAAAAATCCCAATCTACTCAAAAGCAGGCTCAATACAAAAGAAAAGCAAAAAGAACAAAACCTTGTTGTAAAGTTAAGCGGCCTTATGTTCTTGGCGGGTTTTATTGTTGCAGGGCTTGATTTTCGTTTCGGCTGGTTTATACTTCCAAAAGCAATTGTAATCGGTGGCTCTGTTGTGTTTCTCATTGCATACATCCTTTATGCAGAGGTACTAAAAGAAAACACATATCTTAGTCGCACAATTGAGGTGCATGAAAATCAAAAGGTTATAGATACAGGTCTATATGGAATTGTAAGACACCCCATGTATAGTTCAACCTTGCTTTTGTTTTTGTCGATGCCCATTGTGTTAGGGTCTGTATATTCATTTTTGATTTTTATGACATATCCTTTTATTATCGCAAAACGTATTAAAGGCGAAGAAAAACTCCTTGAAAAAGAACTTGCGGGATATACTGAATACAAGAAAAAAGTTAAATATCGGTTGATTCCTTTCATTTGGTAGATTGCAATGAAATTAAAATTACCCTTTGAAATATAACGCTATTAACGTTTTAACATCTATATATTAAAATATCAATTGGAAAACAAATTCAAAAAAGCTTTTGGAGGTTTTAAATGAGTTTTATCCGTCAAGCAAGAAATACGGGTGACAAGTACGGAAACGTATGTTACTATATCGACGGAGATTTTATCCGTCTGGCAAGAAATACAGGTGACAGATACGGAAACGTGTGTTACTATATCGACGGTAATTTTATCCGTCAGGCAAGAAATACGGGTGACAGGTACGGAAACGTGTGTTACTATATAGACGGTGATTTTATTCGTCAAGCAAGAAATACGGGCGACAAATACGGAAACGTGTGTTATTATATGGACTGATTTTCAGGAAAAAGAACCTTTAATTTTCTTACAATAACTCCAATAAATAACATTTATCGAGCATGACTCAACGGAAACAAAAGATAATTAATTTCATCACATCAAAGGGTGACAATTCTGTCACCTTTTTTCACGTTATATTTATTCAGTTTTTGT
>JAZRPU010000299.1:0-2040 GCA_045649365.1 Eubacteriales bacterium
AACTTAAAGCAGGTCTTACTAAAACAAAAGCAGCTATTACAGAAAAAATCAATTCTGTATTTTCATCTTATGATAAAATTGATGATGATTTTTACGAGGAATTAGAAGATGCACTAATAACGTCTGATATTGGTGCTGAAACAACAATGTACATTATAGATACATTGAGAGCATCTTTAAAGGAGAAAAAAATTAAAGAAGTATCCGAAGGAAGAGCAGAGCTTTTAAATATTATGTCAGAGCTTTTGGGAGAGCCCTCCCCTCTTTCTCTTAACACCAAACCCTCTGTTATTCTTGTTATTGGCGTTAACGGAGCAGGAAAAACAACCTCAATTGGAAAAATTGCTGCACATTTAAAAAGTGAGGGGAAAAACGTACTTCTTGCCGCTGCTGACACGTTCCGTGCCGCTGCTATTGACCAATTAGACGTTTGGTCACAGAGAGCTGACGTTCCAATTATAAAGCAAAATGAAGGGGCAGATCCCGCCTCTGTTGTTTACGATGCAATATCAGCAGCAAAGAAACAAAACACCGATGTTTTGATTGTTGATACCGCAGGAAGACTTCACAACAAAAAGAATCTTCTTGATGAGCTTTCAAAAATCAACAGAGTAATTGAACGTGAGCTTCCCGGATGTTCAAAAGAAACTTTACTTGTGCTTGATGGTGTAACAGGTCAAAACGGATTAGTTCAAGCTAAAGAGTTTGGAAAAGCAGCAGAAATTACAGGACTTGTAATGACAAAATTTGATGGAACAGCCAAAGGCGGAATAGTATTCGCTGTAAAACGTGAATTGGGAATCCCCGTTAAATATATTGGTGTTGGTGAAGGTATTGATGATTTAAGACCTTTCGTTCCAGAAGATTTCGTTAAAGCTATCTTTGAAACCAAAGAATAATATATAATCCAAAGGAAGAATAAAATGAAAATTGTTTTAGCTACAAACAATTCCCATAAAGTAATTGAGCTTTCCAGAATACTTAAAACTATATTTCCACAATCAGAGATAAAAACGCTTAAAGAAATTGGTTTCACCGAAGAAATTATTGAAGATTCAGACACTCTCCAAGGAAATGCTTTAATTAAAGCCAAAACCGTTTCAGAGAAATATAACGTATTTACAGTTTCCGATGATACAGGATTAATGGTTGACGCCCTAAACGGTGGTCCTGGAGTTTATACAGCAAGATATGCTGGCGAAAATTGTAGTAGAGATGATAACGTAAATAAAATGTTATATGAAATGAAAAATATTCCCTTTGAAAAAAGGACAGCCAAATTTGTAAGCGTTATCTGTGGTTATTTCCCCGATGGAAAAATAATCTATGGTGAAGGCTCTTGCGAAGGGTATATTGCAGAAGAATCTGATGGTACAGACAGTTTTGGATATGACTGTATATTTATAAGCAAAGAGCTTAACAAAACCTTTGGAATTGCATCTTCAATCGAAAAAGATGCGGTAAGTCACAGAGGAAGAGCATTAAAGAATTTTTCGGAGAAATTAAAAGATGAATTCAACCATTCTTGAGGGTTATAACTCTATAAGTGCTTGTTTAAGATCTCAAAGCAGAGATATCTATAAAATTCTTATTGATGAAAAACTTTCAGAAAGAAAACCAAAAGCACTTTATCCATTAAAGACTAAAGCTGACAAATTAAATATTCCAATTGAATACGTTTCAGCACAAGAAATTGAACAACTCTCCAGCGGCAAGACTCATGGTGGAGTGATTGCTTTTTGTGGCGAGAGAAAGTTTTTATCTATTCAAGAACTTTTAAACAATGTTCAAAAAGGCTTTTTAGTTTATTTAGACGGTATTGAAGACCCTTTCAATTTTGGACAAGCTGTAAGAGCTATTTATGCTGCGGGTGCTGATGGAGTTTTACTCCCAAAACGTAATTGGATGAGCGCTGCATCAACTGTAGCTCGGTCTTCCGCTGGTGCTTCAGAATTAATACATGCATCAACTATTGACCATGAGGATATTTCTCTTTTAATTGAAAAAGGATATAAAATTGTTTGCTCTGACTTAACAGAC
>JAZRPU010000300.1:0-3696 GCA_045649365.1 Eubacteriales bacterium
ATTAAAGGGTGAAAAAAGACATTACGTTAAAACCCAATACATGGACTACGGAGATTGGCTTTTAGATTCGCCCGGAGAATATGCAGAAGTACATGGTCTTGGTGCTGCCTTGGCAATATACGCTTATGAAGCCGATATAGTTGCTTTACTTATATCAGCAGACGATGATTATTCATTATTCCCACCGAATATCACTTGTATGGTTAATCGTGAGGTAATAGGTATCGTAACAAAAATTGATAAAAGCTCCCCCGAAAGAGCTGCAAATTGGTTAAGACTTTCCGGATGTGAAAAAATATTCTATGTTAATTCACACACAGCAGAAGGTGTTGACGAGTTAAAAAAATATCTGCAAAAGCAGAAATGAATTTGTAAAAAAATAAAAAAATAAAATATTTCCACAAGGAGAACAAAACATGGTAAACGAGTACGAAATCAAAAAACAGATATGCGATATTGGTAAGCGTATCTACAACAAAGGAATGGTTGCTTCTAATGATGGTAACATTTCCGTTAAGATCAGCGAAAACGAATTTCTTTGCACCCCCACAGGCGTTTCTAAAGGATTTATGACTCCCGAATTCATCTGTAAGGTAGATGCAAACGGAAAAGTAATTCAAGCAAATGCAGGATTCAAACCTTCTTCTGAAATTAAAATGCACATGAGAGTTTACAAAGAACGTCCCGACGTTACTGCTGTTGTACACGCTCACCCCCTCTATGCAACATCTTTTGCTATTGCAGGTATTCCTCTTACAGAGCCCATTATGCCTGAAGCAGTAATTGCACTTGGCTGTGTTCCCATAGCAGAATATGGTACTCCTTCTACTGAAGAAATTCCTGATGCTGTATCTAAATATCTCCAATATTATGATGCAGTTCTTCTTGCTAACCACGGCGCACTTTCTTTCTCCGACTCACTTCTTAATGCATACCACAAAATGGAATCCGTAGAATTCTATGCTCAATTAATGTATCAAGCAAAAGTTCTCGGAGGTCCTCAAAAATTGTCTGACGCTCAAGTTGAAAGACTCTATGAAATCCGTCGTCAATTTGGTCTTAAAGGTAAACATCCCGCTGATATTTGCCCTAACGTTAAATCAGGAAAACCCAGCTGTCATGGTTGTGGCGGTGCATGCAAATCAAAAGGCGTAGATGCTGATACAATTGCTAAAGTTACAAAGCTCGTTCTTGAGCAACTGGGCAAATAATTATTAAGGCTTATGAACGAAGCCGAAATCAAAAAAATAGTTCAAAATACTATTTCCTCTATAAAGACTGATAAATCAAAAATGACCCTTGCTCTTGCCGAATCAATATGCAGTAAGGTTATTGAAATGGCAAAAGACATTGGAGTTAATGCTGTTGTTTGTATCTCTGATGCAGGCGGACATCCTGTATTAGTAAAGTGTATGGACGATGCTTATATCGCAAGCTATGATATTGCAGTCAACAAAGCTTTTACGGTAGTAGCTTTGAAAATGTCCACCCTATCGTTAAAAGAACTTGCTCAACCCGGAGAATCGCTCTACGGAATACAGTTTACAAATAGTGGTAAAATTGTTATTTTCGGCGGTGGCGACCCACTTAAAAATTCTGACGGAAACATAATCGGCGGAATCGGAGTAAGTGGCGGAACTGAAGTACAAGATAGCGCACTTTCCGCTTATGGAAAAGAGTATTTTGAAAAAATAATCTAAAATATAATCCTATTTACAGAAAGGATAAAGAGATGGATTTTAAATCAGCTGATATTGAGAAAATTGTCAGACAGGTGCTTGAAAACATCGGTTCAAACGATGCACCCGCTGCAAAATCAGCATCCGTTCCCGCAACAAGCCGTGTTGCAATGCTCACAAAACTTGAGCATTTCGATATTCAGGAATATCCTATCCCCGAGCTTGGTGATGATGATATACTCGTTAAAATCGAAGGCTGCGGTGTATGTGGTACTGATGCTCATGAATTTAAAAGAGACCCATTTTCTCTCATCCCCGTTGTTCTCGGACATGAAGGAACAGGCGAAATTATTAAAATGGGCAAAAACGTTAAAAAAGATAGTGCAGGAAAACCTCTTGCAATCGGTGATAAAGTTGTAACGTGTATGATATTCAAGGACAACCCTGACATTACTATGTTTGACCTTAACAAACAAAATGTTGGCGGTGCCGACGTTTACGGTCTTCTTCCCGATGATGATAAAAAATTAAATGGTTGGTTTGCTGATTACATACTTGTAAGAGGCGGATCTACAATCTTCAACGTAAGTGATTTGGATTTGGATTCCAGAATACTTATTGAACCTTGTGCAGTTCTTATTCACGCTGTTGAAAGAGCAAAAAGCACAGGCATTCTTCGTTTCAACTCAAGAGTTGTAGTACAAGGCTGTGGTCCTATAGGACTTATATGTATTGCAGTTCTCAGAGCTATGGGAACAGAAAACATTGTTGCAGTTGACGGAGAAGCAAAAAGACTTGAATTTGCTAAACTCATGGGTGCAACAGAAACTGTTAACTTTAAAGACCACAAAGGAATTGAAGCACTTTCAAATGCTGTTAAAGATGCATTTGGCGGATATTTGGCAGATTTTGCTTTCCAATGCACAGGCTCACCTGTTGCTCATGCGAACATCTACAAATTTATTCGTAATGGCGGCGGACTTTGTGAACTTGGATTCTTTATCAACGGTGGAGATGCTACAATCAATCCTCACTTTGATATTTGTTCCAAAGAAATCACAACAGTCGGTTCATGGGTATATACCCTCCGCGATTATGTTACAACCTTCGATTTTCTTAAGAGAGCAAAAGCGATAGGTCTTCCCCTTGAAAAGCTTATTACTCATAAATTCCCCCTTGAACAGATTAACGAGGCTCTCGAGACCAATCTTAAAATGGAAGGTCTTAAAATTGCCATCGTAAATAACTGATAAAAAGGTAGGTTTATTATTATGGCAATGGCTACAGGATTTTTAGAGGTATATGGACTTGCAGCTGCTTTTGTAGCGGTTGATGCCGGTTGCAAGGCTGCTGCAGTTACCGTTGAAACTCTTGATAAAAATAAACCGGGAAATGCAGACGCTCTTCCCGTTCCATTGATAGTTCTGATTAAATTCAGAGGTACGGTGGAAAATGTTAAAGCAGCAGTTGAAGCCGCGGCAAACGCCGTAAGTAGCGTTTCGGGAGTTGTTTCCAAACACGTTATTGCAAACACAGAGGAATCAACCGAAAAAATGCTTAAGCTCAACGCTTTTGACAAAAAATGATTATTGATTAGATTTATTTGAAAGGGAATCAAAAATGGCACTTGAAGCACTTGGAATGATCGAAACTCGCGGACTTGTTGCGGCTATTGAAGCAGCAGATGCTATGGTTAAAGCTGCTGACGTAACACTTATTGGCACAGAAAAAATTGGTTCAGGGCTTGTATCAGTTATGGTACGAGGCGACGTTGGAGCTGTTAAAGCTGCTACTGAAGCGGGAAGCAATGCCGCTTCCAGATTAGGAGAGCTGGTTGCTGTTCACGTTATTCCTCGTCCTCACGCAGATATTGAAAAAATTCTTCCTACTCTCAAATAATAAAATAATATATAGTTGATTCAAATTAATCGGAGGTAAAAAAATATGGCACTCGAAGCACTCGGAATGGTTGAAACCCGCGGTCTTGTTGCAGCTAAAGTCGGATCGTAGCCATGTC
>JAZRPU010000301.1:0-3313 GCA_045649365.1 Eubacteriales bacterium
CTACGATCCGACTTCATTTATCATATCCTTCGATAGTTACAATGCGAACGTTTTCTCTTATATCCAGCTTGCTTCTGTAATTCATTGTATCAAGAATACTTCCTGAAAATACTTCTGCAAATACTGATACGTTTTCAACCACAGCTTTATTTGCTTCCTTTTCGACAAAATCCAATTCTTCCTTTGAAAGCACACCGTTTATATCAAGAGTAATGTCATCACTACCCATGTGGAATCCCACGTTATCATATCCAAAATGACGATTGATAATTCCCGAAACTATATGTTCACCCGTATGATTCTGCATTCGACGAAAGCGAATTTCATAATCAATGAGTCCCGTAACAGTTTCTCCAACCTCAATGTAACGAGAGCAAAAATGATAAATCACTCCGTCTTTTTCTTGAGTGTCGGAAACTCTTACCGCAGAAGAACAAATAACTTTTTTTGTTTCAGTTTCACCGTTTTCATTTTCCGTTACCTCAACAGAAAAAAAATCATTCTCGGTTTTTTCGCCTGAAATAATATATCCGCTGTCACCCTTCTGACCGCCGCCTTCGGGGAAAAACATTGTTTTGTCAAGAACTATTTTATATATGTTTTTCTCTTTTTCACATTCCAAAACTTTTGCGAAAAAAAGCTTTTTCTCACTTTGGGTTTCAAATAAACGTTCAGTCAATTCTTATACCTCTTTAAAATCAATCATTAAAATCAGAATAAGTCTTCTTCCTCTTCTTCTGCTTCTCCCACAAGAACGTAAAGGCGTTCTACTCTTCGGGATGACATTTCAGCTATCTTGATGGAAAGATTTTCAAAAGTAATTTCCGCACCTTCTTCAACCTCTCCTTCAAGCATATCGGTAATCCAACCACCTACAGTTGCATTATCATCGTCAAATTCCGCATCTTCAAGGTCAAAGAAATCAAAGAAGTCAAAAATTCTCATATCTCCGCTGATGTTATATTCGGTATCGGATATTTCTGTCACCTCAACCTCAACTTCATCAGATTCATCCCATATCTCTCCAACGATTTGTTCAAGAACATCTTCCATTGTGAGAATTCCCATTGTTCCGCCATATTCATCCGTAACGATGACCATGTGAACCTTTTCCTCTTTCATTTTTGAAAGGACTTGAGGCAAAGGCATTGTTTTGTGAACAAAAACAGGGTCAAGAAGAATACTTCTGATATCTACTCTCTGTTCTTCACCAATGGAAGAAAGAGCTTTATAAAAACGATTCAAATGAAGAATACCTATTATATTGTCTACCGTTCCCTCATAAAAAGGTATGCGGGAAAAGTTGGATTGAGAAATAACGTTGAGTATATCATTGTAATCGTCTTCAATATCAAGATAAAGCATGTCTACACGAGGCGTTATTATCTGATAAGCAAGCACCTCATCAAAATTCAATGCATTTTGCAAAAGATCACTTCTTTCTTCTTCTATAACTCCTTCGCTTTCTGCCAATTCAATCATGCTTTCCAAGTCATCTTCCGTCATTACTTCTGTGTCAGTTTTTGCTTTTTTCCATATTTTTGAGATTACAGCAACAACAAACACAACTACTTTATTGAGAGGGAAGAAAATTGTATTCAATAGTTTAAACGGTATCGCATAATAATAAACAGCTTTATCAGCTAATGCTTTCGCTACTATTTTGGGTCCAATTTCACCAAAAATAAGCAACACTATCGTTGTTGAAATGGTAGCTACCCAAGCAAATCCATCGCCCAGAAGCTCTGCCACAATAAGAGTTGCAACGGATGAAGTTCCCGTGTTTACCAAATTATTACATATAAGTATAGTCGAAAGCGCATCTTCAAATTTTTCGGTGATTTCCTTAGCCCACCTTACCGAAAGAGTAGGATTATCTTCATATCTTTGCTTCAATCTGAGTTTATTTGAAGACGAAAACGCCATTTCAGAAGAAGAAAAGAAAGCCGAAAGGATTACGAATAATATCATAAGAAAGATGTTAAGGCTCATATAGCTTCACCGCCTCTCGCATCTTCTTCATCGTAGATTTCACCTACAAGCTCTTCCAAAATATCTTCAACAGTCAAAACTCCAACAAGCTTCTTTTCTGAATTTCTTACTACCGCAAGAGTTATTTTCTTTGAACTCATTTCAGATAAAAGCTCGTCAAGAGGAACGTTGTCAGAAACGAAATACGGTTTATCCATAACACTTCTCAAGGACATGCCCTCTCCGCCCGTTTCTATGTATCTTTTCAATAGCTTTCTTATTTGGATTACTCCCAGAACGTTTCCGCTTTTTCCTAAAACAGGAAAACGGGAATATCCTGAAGATTTAGCTTTATTCACCGATTCTTCAAGGCTGTCATACATGTAAAGAGTATCAACCAGCTCCCAAGGAGTGACAATTTCTCCCGAAAGAGAATCAGAAAACTCCAAAGCAGAAGAAAACAGCTTCGCCATCCCTTCATCTTCTTCAACGCTTTCTTCAACGTAGGTATCAACTATATCATATATTTCATCTTCAGTTACTGTAGGCGTATCATCAGACATTTTTTTGAAAGGTTTCTTAATAAGCCCTGAAATTTTTCCAAAAACAAACACAAGAGGTTTAAAAAGCTTCATTAAAATAACTATGAAAGCAGAAGAAAGTAATGCAACCTTTTCGTTGCAATCCTTGGCGAAGCATTTCGGAATCATCTCACCGAAGAAAAATATGGCAACAGCCGTAATAAGCGTAGAAACAGAAACGCTGATTCCATTGATTGCACCCGCAATAATAGTAGAAATAACACCCATGGAAACGTTAACAATATTGTTTCCAATTAGTATAGTTGTCAAAGCGTCGTCATAATTTTCCAAAATGTATAAAACTCGTTTAGCGCTTTTTTTACCATCATCTGCATAGGACATCATTCTGATTTTATTAACAACAGAAAGCGATGTTTCTACACCGGAAAAAAACGCACTAAACATCATTAGCATGACAAACAACAACAAATGAGGGAGCAAATCAACGTTTGCCGAATCGTTTACTGCAACAGCGAGGATGGCTCGCCTAATAGGACTACCGTC
This sequence comes from Eubacteriales bacterium, assembly GCA_045649365.1. Lineage (GTDB taxonomy): Bacteria > Bacillota > Clostridia > Oscillospirales > CAG-382 > SIG653. The sequence goes on from JAZRPU010000301.1 coordinate 3,057, forward strand.
GTCCATTTGAAAATACACCAACCTTTTTTATTTATATTTTTTTAGAGCTCATCTTTTGGGGATATCCGCTTTTTAATCATTGCAAATAATCCAAATTCCTATCGACAAATACTCCAATTCAGTTACTCATTTTACCACAAAAAAAAGCATTTTGCAATAGATTTTCATAAATAGATATAATTTTAATTTCAAAAAATATATTTATATGTGTAAACCATACATAATTTATATTCCGAAACAGGCTTTAAATGCATTAA
>JAZRPU010000302.1:0-2567 GCA_045649365.1 Eubacteriales bacterium
ACTATATATGACGTTTCCGACTGCAAGCGTCTTATGACTGAAGTTCTTAAAAATCTAAAGCTTGATGATAAAATATATACACCTCAATCCATGCTTTCAGCAATCAGTACTGCAAAAGAAAAATGCATTGAGCCCGATGATTATCTTGCTGTATCAACAGATTTACGAGCTGAAATTATTTCTGACGTTTACAAAGCATATCAAGCAAGACTTGTTTCATCTAATGCGCTTGATTTTGATGATATTATTTTCAATGCTTTAAAGCTTTTCAAGAATCATAAAGATATACTTGAAAAATACAGCAAACAATTCAAATATATTCTTGTGGATGAGTATCAGGACACAAATACCACTCAAGATATTCTTGTAAGATATCTTGCATCTTATCATAAAAATATTTGTGTAGTTGGAGATGATGACCAGAGCATATATGCTTTCCGTGGTGCTGTTGTTGAAAATATACTTTCTTTTGACAAGCATTATCCAAATGCAAAAATAGTAAAGCTTGAAAGAAATTACCGTTCCACTCAAACAATTTTAAATGCGGCGAATGCAATTATTTCAAATAATCAAGGAAGACGCGGAAAAGAACTTTGGACAAATGGTGATAAAGGCGAGCGCATTATTCTGAAAAAACAATTTACTCAAAGTGAAGAAGCAGGATATATTGTTACATATATCAAAGATAAAATTGCATCGGGAGAAAATGAATATAAAGATTTTGCTGTTCTTTACAGACAAAAAGCTCAAGCTAACGCTCTTGAAATTATTTTTTCAAAAAGCAATATCCCCTATCGTGTTTTTGGAAGCCAACGCTTTTATGACAGAAAAGAAATTAAAGATTTAACTGCTTATTTGCACGTTATCGATAATCCTGATGATACAATCAGAATCAAGAGAATTATCAATGTTCCCAAACGTTCTATTGGTAATACGACAGTATCGCTTTTGGAGGAGCTTTCTGTTGCAAATAATAAGAGTATTTATAATATTATTTCAAATATTGAAAGCTATCCTCAACTTCAAAAAGCGATTCCGAAGCTTAAAGTGTTCAAGAATTTAATAGATTACTTTATCGAGTTTTCAAAGCAAGCATCTGTTTCTTCTCTTATAAGAGAAGTTATTTCCAAAACTGCATATAAAGAATATATTTTGGAAACGGAGGACGATAAAGATAAAGCTGAACTTCCGGAAGAACTTGTTTCTGGTGCTTTGATGTATGAACAAAGAGCTAAAGAGAGCGGAGAAGAGCCAACTTTAAAAGGATTCCTCGAGGAAGTAGCTCTTGTAACAGACGTTGACAACATGGATTCTGAAAAGAATGCTGTTACACTTATGACTGTTCATAGTGCTAAAGGTCTTGAATTTAATACTGTATTTCTTCCCGGATTTGAGGAGGGCGTTTTCCCTGGCACTCAAACGATGTCAGGAACCACAAGCGATATGGAAGAAGAAAGACGCCTTGCTTACGTTGCTGTAACAAGAGCGAAGAAACAACTCATTATTTGTCATGCCAACACAAGATTGCTTTACGGTAAAACGTCTTCAAACCAACTTTCAAGATTTGCTCTTGAAATTCCCAAAGAGTTAGTTGTGATTGAACAACCAATGAAAACCGTTTATAATCATAATGCTTCTGAATCAAAAAGAAAATATGCAAATAGCAGAGATTCTTTTGTAAAAAATACTAATGCTGCAAAAAATTCTTTACATGATTTTACGGATAAAACGGAAAATCTCAAGGTTGGTGACAGAATTAACCATAATCTTTTCGGTAATGGTGAAATTTTATCGGTCGTTGATTTGAAAAAAGATTTTATTTATGAAATAAAATTTGATTCAGGCTCAACAAAAAAAGTTATGGCAAGCTTTTGTAAACTAAAAAAAATAAATTAAAATAACTAAAATTATAAAAAAGAACAGATAGAAAGAAGGAATAATCATGGCAGTTATTAAACCTATTAAACCACTTAGATTTACGGACAAGAAAAATATTGATACTTGTGTGTGCCCTCCATACGATATTATCAGTGATAAAGAAAGAGAAGAAATTGTAAAAAGAAATAGCAATAACATTGTTATTCTTGAAAAGCCCGAAGGCGAAAATAAATATGAAAGTGCTGCAAAACTTCTTAAAGAATGGATTGAGAAAGGCATTTTAAAGCGCGATGATACAGAGGGTATTTTCGTATATCAAGAAAAATTCTCCGTAGCAGGAAAAGATTATGTTTTCGATGGTCTTGTATGTCTTGCAAAGCTCTATGAATTTGCAGAAAAGGTTGTTCTTCCTCATGAAGAAACTCTTTCAAAAGCCAAACAGGATAGATTAAATCTTCTTACAGCAACACATTGTAATTTTTCTTCTGTTTACTCTCTTTACATGGATGAAAAGAAAGAAGTAGAAAAAATCATTGAAGAAGCCAAAAAGCTTGAAGCAGAATGCTCTTTCACAGATGGCGAAGGCGTTACACATACTCTTTGGAAAATTACAAACAAAAATGAACTTGAAAAGCTTGTAGCCGCTTTTGCTGATAAACAGCTCTTTATTGCTGACGGTCACCACAGAT
>JAZRPU010000303.1:0-6852 GCA_045649365.1 Eubacteriales bacterium
AACAATAAAAAAGCCTTCAGAGCTTATTGATGAAAATGCTTCAATATGTATTTCTATTCCCGAAGAAACATACGTTTCAAGGGGTGCTTTCAAGCTGAAGCATGCATTAGAGGAATTCAACGTGTCTGCAAAAGGTCTGATTTGTGTGGATATAGGTGCATCAACCGGCGGATTCACTCAAGTGCTTTTGAAAAATGGAGCTAAAAGAATATATGCAGTTGACGTGGGAAAAGGTCAGCTTCATTCTAAAATTAAAGAAGATCCCAAGGTTATTTCGATGGAAGAAACAAACGCCAGAGAACTGAACAAAAGTTTTTTTAAAGAAGAGATTTCCATGGTAGTTATGGACGTTTCGTTCATTTCTCAAATTTTGATATATCCCGCAGTTTCAAGGATATTAAAAAAAGGTGGTATATTTGTTTCTTTAGTCAAGCCTCAATTCGAGGTTGGAAAAGAAAACGTAGGAAAAGGCGGAATAGTTAAAAACGAGAAACTATACACGTTATTAAAAGAAAAAATTCAAGCGGAAGCTCGCAAAAACGGGCTTGAGCTATCAGGATATATCCCCTCTCCTATCGAGGGTGGCGACGGAAACAAAGAATTTCTTGCATATTTCATAAACAAAGGAGAAAGGATAATCGATGCGTTCAATTAAAACCATTGGATTATTTCCAAACAGAGGCAAGCCATCTTCAATAAGCAAAGCATTGGAGCTTGCAAACATACTGACCGAAAAAGGAGTTACCGTAAAAGCTCCCGATTGGTTAAATTTATGCAAGAAAACCTCTTGCGACATTTTCAGCGAAACTGACGCACTTATCGTTTTAGGCGGTGACGGAACAGTTCTTTCTGCCGCAAGAAAAGCATGCTTGAAAAACATTCCCATTTTGAGCATTAATACAGGGAAAATAGGTTACTTAACATCTCTTGAAGAAAACGAACATTTCGATGTTGACCTTTTCTTATCGGGTAATTTTGCTATTGAACGCCGAATGATGATAGATTGTCGCATTGAAAGAAAGGGTAATGTAGTTTATAAAGACACCGCTTTGAACGATTTTGTAGTTTCTAAAGGAAGTCTTTCAAGAATGCTTGATTTCAGACTTTTCTGCGGAACAAAGGGATATATGGAATATCGCGCTGATGCAGTAATCGTATCAACGCCAACAGGCTCTACTGCCTATTCTATGTCCGCAGGCGGTGCGGTTGTAGACCCTTCCCTTGAATGCATTCAGGTAACTCCCATTTGTCCATACACCTTATCAGGTGCAAGACACATGATTTTTTCTCCCGAATCCACAATAACAATTAACGTTACTGAAACAAACAACAGCGAAGCATGGCTGACAGGTGACGGAAGCAGCTCATACCATTTGGAAAGCGGAGATAATATTATAATTAATCGGTCTAAGTTAGAGGCATCTCTTATCAAATTAAATGCAAAAACATTCTGCGACGTACTTGTATCAAAGCTGAACGGATAATAAAAAGTGAGGATTTATATTCATGTTAAAAAGAAATAAAACCACAAGACAGAAGCTTATAAAAGACATAATCAAAAAAAATGCAGTTAAAACACAAGACTCTCTTTTAGAGCTTTTAAAAGAGGCAGGTGTCAACGCTACACAAGCCACACTTTCAAGAGATATTAAAGAGCTTCAGATAGTAAAAATATCCGACCAGCAAGGTGGCACAAAATATGCATGTTCATCCAATCTTTCTGGTGATGCTTCTTCTTATAGATTCAAAAACGTACTTATGGATGCAGTGCGGTCAATAACGCCTGCAGAAAATATTGTAGTAATTAAAAGTTATCCAGGTATGGGAAGTGCTGTCGGAGCATCTATAGATATGCTTCATGACGAACAGATAGTAGGATCTCTTGCGGGTGACGATACAGTTTTCATAGTTATGAAAACTAAAGAAGAAGCTACAATATTTGCAGAAGAGCTTAAAAGTATTATCGAGCAATAATTTAATTGAATTAAAGTAAACAAACTTTTTTGAAACGGAGGGAACAGAATTGCTTTTATCACTTCATATTGAAAATCTTGCACTGATTAAAAACACAACTATAGATTTCGATAAAGGCTTCAACGTTCTCACGGGAGAAACAGGAGCGGGAAAAAGTCTTGTTATGAAAGCTCTTAAGCTTTTGATTGGAGCAAAATGCTCTAAAGACGATATCCGTTTCGGCGAAGAAAGCGCATTGGCACAAGGATGCTTTGTAGTTACCGATAATACTACTAAAGAAAAGCTTAGCGAAATAGACGTTTTTCCCGATGAAGAGGATTATATCTTCATCTCAAGAAAAATTACGTCAGACGGAAAAAGCAGTTGCAAAATAAATGAACGTCCCATCCCTCTTTCAAAGCTGAAATCCGTTTCTTCTTTGCTCATGGATATTCATGGACAAAATGATACAGGAATAATTGACGAAAAAGCAAGACTTGAAATTATAGATGGTTTTGGAAAAACAGATAAATCCCGATATTCCGATGCTTATAAAAGCTATTACGAAGAAAAGAAAAAACTTGAAGAAGCAGAAAAAAACGAAGAAAGCAAAGATTTAAGGCTTGATATGATTAAATATCAGCTTTCAGATCTTACAAAACATTCTTTTAAATCAGGAGAAGAAGAGAAGCTTTCGGAAAGAAGCAAGCTTTTAAAAAACAGCGAAAAAATCAATCGTGGTGTAAATGCAGTTGTTGAATTGTTGAAAGAAGGAAACAACAACGCATTTGACAACGTTTACGATGCTCTCTCCGCGCTCCGTTCATTATGTGGAATAATAGAAGAAGCAGAGGAGCTTTCAGAAAGGCTTGAAAGCGTTAAATGTGAAATTGACGATATTGCAGAAACCGTTTCGTCATTCGGAGAAAATGCTGAAGCAAGCGAATATGAGCTTGACAGAATAGAAAGCCGACTTCATGCTATATCTTCACTTAAAAGGAAATATCAAAAGGATTTCGACGGATTATTAGAGTTAATAGAAGAGCTTAAAGAAGAAGAGGAAACGCTGAAAGATTCAGAAAACAACATCAAAAAAATAAAAGCAAGATGTTCAGGCTTCCAAAAGCTCGCCCAAGAGCATGCAAAAGCTTTGACCCTTTCAAGAAAACATTCTTGCGAACTTTTGGAAGAATCGGTAAAAAAGCATTTAGAAGGGCTTAATATGCCCGCTTTCAGATTCAAAATAAATATATCTCCAAAGGAGCTTTCAGCTGATGGCGGAGATGAAATAGATTTTTTAATTTCCGCCAATGCGGGAGAGGAATTTAAATCCCTTGAAAAAACAGCTTCGGGCGGTGAGCTTTCAAGATTCATGCTCGCTTTAAAAAGCGCGTTTTCTGAAGCAGACGGTGTTTCATCAATGGTGTTTGATGAAATTGATACGGGAATTTCGGGGCAGACAAGCGAAAAGCTTGGAATAAAGCTCAAATCACTCTCAAAAAGCGGAAAACAGGTTATATGCGTTACCCACTCTGCGCAAATAGCCGCTTTAGCCAATAAGCACTTTCTTATAAATAAAACCGAAAAAGACGGAAGAACTACCTCCACCGCATCTTTACTTTCAGAAGAAGGAAGAATCGAGGAAATATCAAGAATTATGGGTGGCATTCAAATTACAGAAAACGTTTATTCCGCCGCAAAAGAAATGCTTGAAAAAGGAAAAGCATAAACTTCAGAAATTTTTTGTATGTCTTTTTGTGTTTCGGGTAATTATTATGATGAAAATCAAAAATTTGTCTAAAACTAAAAAAACAGCTTTCATAATCTTTTCAACTCTTGCATTTTTGGTTCTTGTATTCATATTCTCAAATTCATTAAAGAGCGGAGAGGCTTCATCTGCTGACAGCGAATGGCCAAGTCAATTGGCAGCAGACATTCTTAATTTCATCTTCGGAACCTCTCTTACTGTTTCTGAAACAAGCGGTCCCGTTCGCACGTTAGCACATTTTTCCGAATTTGCTTTGCTTTCATTTTGTCTTTTTGGAGCATATAGAAATGTTTATGAAAAAACAAAATCGGTGTTTCTAAAAACGATTATAACAACGTTCGTCGTTGCTACGGTAGATGAAACCATTCAGATTTTTTCAGAGGACAGAGCCTTTGAGGTTTTTGATATATTTATTGACTTTAGCGGAGGTATCTTTGGTGCGCTGTTCTTTATGCTTATTTTAAAAGTTTTTTTCAACAATAAAAAGAATCAAGAACGGATAAAAAATTGATAATACTGAATATTTATGTAATTTTATACACTAAAAAATACATTTTTCAAAAGAGCTGCCTTCCCTGCCAAAAAGCAGAATTTGCTATAATTCCCGGAGCAGGTCTGACAAAAGATAAAAAGCCTTCAAGGGTTTTGGCTGACAGACTTGATGGAGCAATATTCCTATATAAAAAAAACTTGGTTGAAAAAATTATAATAAGCGGTGACCATAAAGGAAATAGCTACAGCGAAACGGAAGCGATGGAAAAATATCTCGTGGAGCACAATGTACCGAAGCAAAAAATCTTTAGAGATAATGCGGGTTTTTCCACTTTTGAAACGGTTTATAACAGCAAAAAAAAGTTTAACGTCAAAAGCGCTTATTTTCTTTCACAGGCTTTTCATTTACCTCGCCTTTTATTTACAGCAAAACGTTTTGGAATAAACGCTTTTGGATTACAATGTAATTTTCATAAATATTCTCGAAATAAGCATATTAAATGGAGAATGAGAGAAATTCCCTCTCGATTAAAAGACTTCTTTTTAGCAACATATTATATTTTATCTAAAAAGATATAGCGTATTTGGCAAAAATGCATATTGACTTTATGCATAAATAGTTGTATAATTATACAGTGAAATGAGATTAATAAACATATTGGAGAATAAATAATGATTAAAGTATTCATTGATGGCAAAGAAGGAACGACAGGATTAAGAATTTTTGACAGACTCTCCGCAAGAGATGACGTTTCTTTAATAACGCTTCCGGATAATTTGAGAAAAGATTTAAATTCAAGAAAAGAAGCTATAAACTCATCAGATATCGTTTTTCTCTGTTTACCCGATGCCGCGGCAATCGAAGCAGTCAGCCTCATTGAAAACGACAACGTGAGAATTATTGATGCATCAACAGCACACAGAACTGCGGAAAATTGGGCATACGGACTTCCCGAACTTTCCGCCGAACATAAAGACGCTATTAAAAACGGTAAGAGAATTGCTAATCCAGGATGTCATGCAAGCGGATTCGTTGCTTTGGTTTATCCTCTTGTTAAAAACGGAATACTTCCTCAAGATGCACTTCTTTGTTGTCACTCATTAACAGGATACAGCGGTGGCGGAAAAAAGATGATAAGCGAATATGAGGATAAAGATAAAAACGTTTTGTTATATACTCCCAGACAATATGGTCTTGCACAAACACATAAGCATTTAAAAGAAATGAAGCACGTAACAATGCTTAAAAATGCTCCTATGTTCTCACCAATTGTAGATGATTTCTACAGCGGTATGGAAATGACTGTTCAGCTTTTTGCATCTCAACTCTGCAAAAACTATACAGTGGAAGATATCAAAAAAGCTTATTCCGAGCTTTATACCACTCCCGCTTTGAAATATGTTTGCGAAGAAGAAAAAGGCTTTTTGGCAGCGGGCGAAATGTCTGGTAAAGATAATATGAAAATTTCCGTATTCGGAAATGATGAAAGAATTATACTTACAGCGGTCTACGATAATTTGGGAAAAGGCGCGTCAGGTGCAGCACTTCAATGTATGAACATAATGACGGGAGCCGACGAATATAAAGGACTTTTCTTTAACGAAATTTAAAATTCAGGAGATTTGGATATGAATTACATACAAGGCGGTGTTACCGCACCAAAAGGATATAAAGCAAGTGGCGTTCATTGTGGAATAAGAAAGAATAAAACTAAAAAAGATCTCGCTTTAATAATAAGTGAAACAAAAGGAACTGCAGCTGCTGTTTACACGCAAAATCTCGTAAAAGGCGCACCTCTTACAGTTACAAAAAACAATATTGCCGACGGATATGCTCAAGCGGTTATTTGTAACAGCGGAAATGCAAACACCTGTAACGCCAACGGAATAGAAATAGCTGAAGGAATGTGTTCTTTGGTGGAAAAGCATACGGGAATTTCAGCAAAAGACGTTATTGTAGCATCAACGGGAGTTATCGGTCAGCCCCTTGACCTTTCCCCCATAGAAAACGGAATGGACGAGCTTGTTTCAGCTCTTAAATCCGACGGTAGCGTTGATGCGGCAACTGCAATTATGACTACAGATACTGTTTTGAAAGAATGTGCTGTTTCTTTCACTATAGATGGAAAAGAATGTAAAATGGGTGGTATTGCCAAAGGCTCTGGAATGATTCATCCTAACATGGCAACCATGCTTGTCTTTGTTACAACAGACGTCAGCATCTCTTCTTCTTTGCTCAAGAAAGCTTTATCAGAAGACGTTCTCGATTCTTTTAATATGATAAGTGTTGACGGAGATACTTCCACAAACGATATGGTTTCAGTTATCGCAAACGGAATGGCTGGGAACAAAGAAATAACCGAAGAAAATGAAGATTTTGAAACCTTTAAAAAGGCACTTTCTTCTATCACCTGTAAGCTTTGCAGAATGATTGCAAAAGATGGTGAAGGCGCAACAAAGCTTCTTGAATGCAATGTAAAAGGAGCAGTAGACATTAAAAATGCAAGAATAGTTGCAAAATCTATAATTTGTTCTTCTTTGTTGAAGGCTGCAATGTTTGGTGCAGACGCCAACTGGGGACGTGTTCTTTGCGCTATCGGATATAGCGGAGCTGACGTTGACGTTACTAAAGTAGACGT
>JAZRPU010000304.1:0-6293 GCA_045649365.1 Eubacteriales bacterium
GCATTTAAAAAAGCTTTATTATTGCATAAAAAAGCATGAAAATGACATTTTCGATGCTTTAAAAGAGGATTTGGGCAAAAATTATACTGAAAGTTATATGTGTGAGATTGGTATGGCGTTATCAGAAATATCACACATGATTAAGCATACAAAAAAATATTCCAAAAGAAAAAAAGTCAAAACTCCATTAGCGCAATTTTATTCCAAAAGCTGCATTCAGTCAGTTCCGCGAGGAAATGTTCTTATCATGAGTCCATGGAACTATCCTTTTTTATTAACAATAGATCCACTTGCTACAGCCATTGCTGCAGGAAATACTGCTATTTTAAAACCAAGTGTTTATTCTCCCAATACTTCATTAATAATAAAAAAGATAATTTCTGATTGCTTCTCCAAAGAATACGTTTCAGTTGTAACGGGTGGACGAGAAGAAAACCAAGCTTTATTAAATCAAAAATTTGATTTTATATTTTTCACGGGTAGCAAAAATGTTGGAAAAGAAGTATTAAGAAAAGCGGCAGAACATCTGACTCCCGTTGTTTTGGAATTGGGCGGGAAAAGTCCTTGTATCGTTGATAAAAGTGCTAATATTAAACTTGCTGCAAAAAGAATAGTTTTTGGAAAATATCTCAATTGTGGTCAGACTTGTGTTGCACCCGACTATATTCTTTGTGAAAAAAGCGTTAAAGACAATTTTGTTAAAGAGATAATAAATCAGATTATCATTCAATACGGGCTATCTCCTCTTGAAAACGAAAACTATGGAAACATAATTAATGAAAAACACTTTAATCGTCTTTGCGGACTTATAGATAAAGATAAAATTGTTTTTGGGGGCGAATCAAAGCCCGAATCACTTAAAATTGCCCCAACTGTTCTTGATAACGTATTAAAGACAGATAAAATCATGGAAGAAGAAATCTTTGGTCCCATAATGCCAATTTTAACATTTGATGATTTTGACTCAGTTATTGGCGAACTCAAAGAAAAGGAAAAGCCTTTGGCTTTATATCTTTTCACAGAAAATAAACAACAAATCAAACGTGTTACAAATGAGCTTTTATATGGCGGTGGTTGTATTAATGACGTTATTATACATTTAGCAACGAACAACATGGGATTTGGCGGTATCGGTGAAAGTGGTATGGGAGCATATCACGGAAAAATAGGATTTGATACTTTTTCACATCAAAAATCTATAGTACACAAGAGTAACATTATTGATCTACCCATGAGATATCAACCTTATACTGCTTTCACCAAAAAGATGATTCGTATGTTCTTGAAATAACTAATAAGCAATATTTTTAACTTGTTTTAGTAAAAAAGCTGACGCATCAAAAGATACGCCAGCTTTTTGTTATTCCTTATATAAATAATTGAATCTGCCCATAGGTGCGGTGCAACCGTTAACGTAAAAATCCATAACGCTGGAATTTTGCATATTATCGTTCCACTTAAATTCAAAATTTAGTGTTCCCAATGAAACAAGGGATCTTGGTATTTTCAAATAGAGCTTTTTACCTTCAAGTACTAATTCAGCTTCCCCTATTTTTTCCCAAGTATAAGAATTTACATTGATTGTTTTCACATATTTTTCAATTAAGGCTTTTCCGTTTCCATTTTTACGATTTATAACAATATCATAGCCTTCCCAGCCAGTTTTTTTATTTCTATCAATATCGATATATAACGTCATCCAATTTTCATCGACAGGAGCTGTTATTTCATCGGTACATTCTGACATAAACCAAAGATATTCATTATTTCTTGCAACCTTTGCTCCAATAATGTCATTTCTTCCCGTATAATTTTCATAATGACACCCAACAAATCCATCGTAATTTCTATGAATATTCATCCCTTTATCAGCTTTGTAATATGGAGTTACAGAGTCAAAGTCAGAAAGCTTTTTTATCGTTGTTTCTCCGCTTGTTTTAGGACGTTGACTAGCACCCTTAAATCTTCTTATATTTGCGGCAAGCTGTAGATAGTAGGTATCAAGATAACCATCTATATCGGGCTCAATATCTCTGCTGTGTTCTCTATCATATTGGTCAACCATTGCAAGTTGAGTAGAGTCGGGGTCTTTAATCCAAGGCTCTTTAAATAAGCCCATCATCCATTCATTCCAACCTGTAACAAAAATATGTTCCGGTGAGATATCTAAAGCTCTATCCCATTGCTCTTGGGCATTATAACCATATTTATATGATTCTTTATCTAACAAAGAATGTCCATGAGCTTTAGTATAACTTCTTCCATAAGTATTTTTATTGTTAAAATAGGTGCATATCAGCTCATCGTTAGCATTTTGCCCTACTCCTACAGTCATCATTTCACAAGAGCCATCGGGCTTAATTCCATATTTATTTTGAGGGAATACTTCAAGCCATCCCCAATGGTCATTTCGCTTCTGACCACCGTTTTCTCTGCCATAGAAAGGCTGTCCTGCTCTAAATTCAAAAAACTCTCTTATTTCATTGAGCAAAGCAGTATCAAAATCTGACATTCCTTTTTCAGGGATAGACTCTTTATACGCCATTACCATTGGCTTATTTCCTATTCTGAACCAAAGGTCAGAATATTTTCCAGGTTTATATATATCCTGATATATAAAACGGAGCATTTTTTCTGTTTCATGTTGAGCCCAAAAATTCATCATAAAAGCTATTTTAGGAACATTAATTCCATCTTTTTTGGTTCTGTAAAATTCTTCAAGAAGAGGTTGATATCCATCTTTCCAAACAAAAGCTACGTTAGTGCAATCAAAAAGTAGGAAATCAACCCCCGCATTTGCAAGCATTGATGCATGATGACGAAGAACGTATCTGTCAGAATTACGATAGAAACCATATAAAGGCTCATTCCAATGAGGTTGAATATCTGCTCCTAGCCAGCCTGGGTGATTTCTGTTATATTCAGCGGCAGGAAATTCTTCCAGCAATTTAGTAACGTTTACAGGACGAAGGCTTCTTGCATGCTTCTCTCTCCAAGTCCAATAAAAAAGCCCAACCTTTTTGTCATTTCTTTTTGCCCCCACATCTTCAACAGAGGGTATTTTTCGTCCCAACATATCTGTTGCTTCCCATGTGTCAGGGAGCGTATCAGCTAAAGCACTATCGGGGATTGGCTCATAGGAAATGGAATCATAAGGAGATTCTTTAGTAAATTCAATATTTTGAATATCAACGCTACCATCTATATTTATCTCAACAGAATGAATACCTGAAGTTTCTACAATCTCGCAAGAAGAAACGTCTGTAGGTTTTCCGTTGACAAGAGCAAGTGTTCCAATGTGAACACCATCAGCATAGATATGAGCTAAAGAAGTGTTATCTGAATTACCAAAAGTAAACGAAACACCTCTCATTCCGTCTTGAAAATCATAATTTTCAATAACTAATTTTTCCGCAGTCAAGCGTTTGATTTCCATAAAAATCTCCTTTGGTTTTATATTTATGATAATTTAAATATTCTTTTCATTCCATCAAATTCACAAACAAAGGTTGCGATGGGAGAAATCTCAAGATACAAGGTATCATTTTCTTTTATTAAACAAAGATAATTTTCAGAATACTTATATTCATTTGAATATATTAAGCTATCATTTTTATATATTTTATACGTTCCATTATCGTAAAGATTTATATAAAATTCGTCTTCATTCTCTATTCCATAAACGTCAAGATAATCGTATTCATTATCTGTCGTAAAATAAGCTAATAAAGACGTAGAATAATCTACAGAATTAAAATCCACATCTAAAAAGCATCTTTCATAAAGTTCAAACAACAAAACTGTATAATTCTCCGATTCTGTGAATTTAACGTAATCCAAGCTTATAGTAACACCGTTTTCTGATATTATATACTTACTATCAGAATGTTTAACCTTTCCTTTAATCCAAACTAAAGCATAGGTAATTTCGCTTGGCGAATTTTTGATAATATTAGAAAGTTCTTCGTTCGGGAATAACCGGTCAAGCGAAGCTGCTTGTGTTTCACCACCGAAAATGCACATAAATCCATTGTCTTCATCAAAATTCCCCTTACCTTCATAAGTTGAATTCAAACAGGAAGTAATATGATTATCATCAGTGGAATCAGTGGGTAATTCGGGAATATCAGGCATAATGGGAGATATAATTCCAGCCATAACATCACTCATATATATTTTGTAAAGCTCTTCATCAAGCCCAAAAGCTGTGTTGGTAATGGTAAAATTATTAGCAAAATTGTGAGTATATAAGGGAACGTTTGAAGTTATTATCTTTTCATCATTTTCGCTTTGAAATGAATTTTCATTAATACTAAAAAATATTTCTGAAAGAATATCATCGTTGTATTGAAAATTCACCGTAAAAGTATTATTTTCAAGAGCAGGAATTTTAACAATGCTAAATTGGGAAACACATTTAGATGCAGTAAAACAATACGTTTTATCTCCGTTTTCAGACAAGTCGTAATAATTAAGAAGACATGAAAAGTACTTGTCACCGTTTTTGAAAACTATCATAGTGTTATCTGAACAATTTTTAATCTCTACGCCCAAAATCATCACTTCAATAGCACCACTACCAACCTGATTTGTTAAAAAGCATTTTTCGTCAATTTGTATTTTAAAGTAATTAACAGAAAACACCTTCAACTCATAAACAGAATATACAACCACTTCACCATTTAAACCAGGGTCAATAGGAATAAGCTCTGAATATTCTTCAGAAACTTCCCATTCGGGATCAATAGAATCGAAAAGAGGAATATCTTCAGAAACGTCTATTTGATATTCTTCTTTATCATTGCTTGAAAGGTTGCCCATTTGCTTTAAGAATGAATCAGTTTCAATAGAGAACAGAGATTTTAAATTTATGTTCTTATTATTTCTCAATATAGTCCAACCAGAATAATAAGCCAATTTGTTAAGGTTATCTATCTTTTCTTTTTTAGAAAGATTTGGAAGTCGATTTGACGGCTCAAAATTTACGTCGTTATCGTTTATTGTTTCATCAGAAGCTTCTTCGGAAATACTAACAACGTTTTCTTCTGCATTACCAAAATCATCAGCAAAAGACTTTTGAGTTTCAGAATCATACCAAACACTTCCACCATCATTAAAGTTATTATCCGCATCGCCATAAATAGCATCGTTTTCATTGCAAGAATTTAATGAAACGGATTCCTGAACAACTCCGTCAAGCTTTTCTGATGCTTTCATGTTTGATTGAACAAACAATTTAATTCCATAAACCGCTCCTGTTAAAACAACAATAAAGCTTGCGGCAATGGAAACTGCTTTTTTTACAGATAATGGCTTTTTGATTTTATGATAATGCACAGTTGATTCTATAATAGAGTCATCTATAAATTCAATCTCATCAATCAAAGGATTGAATTTGTTATTTTTATCACTCATAAATACCCTCCTCTTTCAATTTTACAGATAATTTTTTACGAATTCTATGAAGCTTTACAGACACTTTATTCTCTGAAATATGAAAATAATCTGATAAAGATGAAATAGATTCAAAAAAGAAATATCTTTTAACAAACAAACTTTTCGATTCCTCATCAAGAGAATGCAGAAAATCATTAATAGCGTTTCGCAAATGTTGAGAATCAACAAATTCAGCAGTAACGTCCGGTAAAGACAAACATTCAGATAACTCGTCAAAAGCAAACGTTAAATCAGAATTTCGCTTTTGACTTAAATTA
This sequence comes from Eubacteriales bacterium, assembly GCA_045649365.1. GTDB lineage: Bacteria > Bacillota > Clostridia > Oscillospirales > CAG-382 > SIG653. The sequence continues at coordinate 5,715 of JAZRPU010000304.1, forward strand.
TATTTCAATCGATTAATTGATACTCGGCGAACTATTTTACATGCAAAGGCAAGCAATGAATCAGGGTTAGCAGGTGGAATTGCATTCCATATTTCAAGGCATGAATCATTCACACTTTCTTCCGCATCTTCTTCATTTCCAAGTATGTTAAATGAAAGTTTTTTGAAAAGTCGGCCATACTTTTCAAGCAGCTCTTTAACAGCGTCTTCCTCTTTGTTAAAAAACATTTCAGTTATTTTTTTGTCTTCCATGGTAAAACCTCCAAATAACCTTTCATTACATAAGTCAAAAATAAAACTGAAATATTACATTAAAAGATATTTTTTTGAAAAATGAGGATAATTTATTTTACCACCTTAAAAGCGTATTGTCAATTAATATTTTAAAAATACTCATATCAAATCAATGACATGAGTATTCTTTGGTTTATAAATTTTTAATTTTGTTTATTATCGATTTATGCAAGGAATCAGGAGGATTTATTTTACTGTTTTTTATTCTATATATAATCTTTTCTTCTGAAATTATATTCTCATTTCTTATATCTCCGTTGGAAAGAAACAAATTTTTTCTTTTTTT
>JAZRPU010000305.1:0-3675 GCA_045649365.1 Eubacteriales bacterium
ATTACGCATATCATACAGAAGCTATGGACAGAGCGATGGAAGGTGGCATTGATGACGTTGGACTCGGCGTATTGTTCGGGCTTGAGCTTTATAAATATGAATTTGCAGGTCTTTTAATGCATGCGGAACATTTAGAGGCGGTTCACGGTGTTGGGCCACATACTATCAGCGTGCCACGCTTAAAACGAGCTGATGACATCGACCCTTCTCAATTTGATAACGGAATTGATGACGAAACTTTTGCTAAAATTACAGCTTGTATCCGACTTGCCGTGCCTTATACTGGAATTATTATTTCTACCCGTGAGAATGAAAATGTTCGAACAAAACTTTTGAAATTGGGTGTATCTCAAGTATCGGGCGGATCGAGAACTTCTGTGGGTGGATATGCAAATTATTCGTCAGAAGAACGACCTCATGATACAGAACAGTTTGATGTATCAGACCAACGTTCTTTAGATGAAGTAGTTAGGTGGTTGATGGAAAACGGGCATATTCCATCTTTTTGTACCGCATGCTATCGCGAGGGACGAACAGGTGACCGTTTTATGAGCCTTTGCAAATCAGGACAAATTCTAAACTGCTGTCACCCTAATGCGCTTATGACTTTGTCTGAATATTTAGAAGATTATGCTTCCGACAAAACCAAGGATGTAGGATATAAAATGGTAGAAGATGAACTGAAACGTATTCCAAAGGAAAAGGTTCGCAAAATAGCAGAACAAAATATTATAGATATAAAAAAATTAAATCGTAGAGATTTCCGATTCTAATGTGAAAGGGGATATTTTATGGGATTGAATGATACAATATCTGCTGAACGGCTTCATATAGGATTCTTTGGATTGCGAAATGCAGGGAAGTCAAGTTTAGTGAACGCTGTAATCGGTCAAAAGCTTTCTGTTGTGTCTGATATAAAAGGTACAACGACAGATCCTGTAAAAAAAGCAATGGAGATTCTTCCTTTAGGCCCTGTTGTCGTTTTAGATACTCCTGGGATAGATGACGAAGGTGTTTTAGGACAGCTTCGAGTTGAAAAAGCAAAACAAATACTTTCTAAAACAGATATTGCTGTTCTTGTTGTGGATAGTGCTCTCGGTATCAGCAAGCTGGATGAAGAACTGATTTCACTTTTTGATAAAAAGAAAATTCCTTATATAATTGCATTCAATAAGGCAGATTTATTAAATGAACGAGCTATCCTCGGCAAAAATGAGATATATGTAAGCTCTGCAACTCAAGAGGGAATCCATGGGTTAAAAGAACTTTTAGGCGAGTTTAGCAAGAACTTGAAAACATCAAAGGTGTTAGTAAAAGACCTTCTATCTGAAAACGATATCGTTGTTTTAGTTACGCCTATCGATGAGTCTGCGCCTAAGGGACGTTTGATTTTACCGCAACAAATGGTTATAAGAGATATTTTGGACGCCCGTGCAACAGTAGTTGTTTGTCAGGATACACAACTTGGTAATACCTTGCAAAGCTTGGGGAAATATCCACGGATGGTTATTACTGATTCTCAGGTTTTTGCCAAGGTTGCTAAAATCACTCCAGAAGAAATACCGCTTACATCATTTTCTATTTTGATGGCACGATACAAAGGGGATTTGAAAAAGCTTGTGCAAGGATTCGCTGCGTTGAGTCGTCTTAAAGACGGTGATAATGTGTTGATTTCCGAGGGATGCACTCATCATCGTCAATGTAACGATATAGGAACAGTCAAAATGCCGGGTTGGATTGAGCAGTTTTCAGGAGTAAAGCCCGTTTATCATTTCACGTCTGGCGTTGAATATCCTGATGATTTAAGTGACTTTCGTGCGATAGTGCATTGTGGCGGTTGTATGTTGAATGAAACTGAAATGAAGCACCGTATGGAAATTGCACAATCACAAGGCGTGCCTATAGTTAACTATGGTATTGCTATCGCAGGTATGAACGGGATTCTTAAACGCAGTTTAGAATTGTTTCCTGATGTGATGGAGCTACTTGAAGAATAGATATCTAATAAAAAATAATAGAGCCGATATAACTACCGCGTTGGTAGATTTATCGGCTCTTTTTGTTATAGTTGTTTTAATAATTGTTTGCGAATGTACCGCTTATTAATGATAGTTGTAATCAAGGGAAACAAAAGTTACAGTGAGTAAATCGTTGTAACAATCAACAATTAAAACACAAACCCCAAAGTGTTTTTTCTGTCTTGAATTATTTTGCTTCTAAATAGTACAATTTCCCAAATAAATATGGTTTGTCTTTTTGATATGGACAATGTTCTTTATTGCCGATATACAAGACGTCCCCGCTATTTAAGAACGTTCGCAAAATCATCACGTTTCCTCGTTTTCCGATTTTACGAACATCGTTATATATTTCAAAACATGTGGGGTGCCAATGGGTAAGTCCGCTTTCGACCTTGCCGAAAAGCATTTTTGAAACACCCAAATAACAGTCACGAGGGTCAACACCAAGCTCAATGCGGATATTGTCATATAAATACCAAATAACGTTTCCGTCTTCTGATAAAAGTTCAAAGTGGCCACAGAGGTCGGGTGTTTGCAACATCATCTCATAAAGCTCTTTTGAGCTTTGCGGAATGACCATTTTCAACGGAGAATCTTCGTTTTCAAATGCTTCATCATATCCCCACGTTATACAGATAACCTCGGGAATATTTACATCATTTAAGTTTACCAAAGGGAACATTTCTCTTTCAATTAGTATTTTAATTGGGAGGTGAGGTTCTTTATCCAGCTTGGCGAGAATTTTTTTGTAAGCTGAATCAAAACTGCTCCAATCACCGTCATAGTCTACTTGCCATTCGCCTTTTTCGGTATCATAATCTATTTGTTCAAAATCGGGAAAAAGATATAATATACCATCAAAAATAAAATATTCAAACCCGTTTGACTTTTGCTTGATATATTGAATAGGAAGATTTCGCTTGATAGCAGAATTATAAAAACGGTACTCAGGTGAATACAGCAGTTCCGTCATAAATTTTTGCTTGAAATCTAAATAATATCGGGACATTTTATATTCTTTTTTATTTTTAGGTGTTTGAAAAAGAGTGGAAATTCCCGCACATATAATAAATGTGATGATTATCGGTGAAAATATTACAAGCAGCAGACACAGCAGTATTTTTTGATACCATTTAAGCGTGTTCATTTAAGTATTCCTTTCATTATAATGAATGGTATGACTTTGCTATTTTATTTGTTGATTGCAAATAATGAAAATCTTTGACAAGCATTTCTTATGAATTATCTGATTCACCGATAATAATTCTTGAAATAGTATGTTTATATTTCAAATGTCAAATCTTTAGCCGTGAGCAAGTATTTCATATTTTTCTGAATAATAAAAATGGAGTTATTGCTCATCCTCTTTATCGTATGCTTGCTCAAGTAATCCGTCGTCATCTAAAAAAACAATATCATCAATTGCAAAGTTTTCAGCTTCCATTTGTCCTTGGGGAACAATAACAATGCTTTGTTTCCCTTCTCTGTTGACTATAGTAATCATGCAATCTTTATTTTCCTGATTGTTTTTTATCTCTTTAATTGTATAACCTTCTTTTTTTATCTGCTCATTTATTATGTTGTCTTTTGTAGCGCCTAAAACTCGCCCAATCAACATACCAATGCATAATCCTAAAGATGTTCCTAAAGCTAT
>JAZRPU010000306.1:0-2947 GCA_045649365.1 Eubacteriales bacterium
GCACTAAAGTTTTTCCATCAGTAAAGGCAAGAACAGAAACCTCGGGGCCTGACAAAAACTCTTCTATAACAATATTATTTCCGCTGTTTCCAAAAACCTTATCAAGCATCATGGAACGAACAGCATCTTTTGCCTCTTCCCTACTTTGAGCAATTATTACACCTTTTCCCAAAGCAAGACCGTCAGCTTTAATTACAGTAGGAATTGGAGCATTATCTAAATACTCCAAAGCCTCTTCAGCGTTATCAAAAACACGATATTCAGCAGTCGGTATTCCGTATTTCTTCATGAGATTTTTAGAAAACACCTTGCTACCCTCAATTATTGCAGCATTTTTAGATGGTCCAAAACAAGGAATGCCTTTGCTTTCAAGCAAATCTACCGCCCCAAGAACTAACGGATCATCGGGAGCAACTATTGCATAGTCTATTTTATTTTCAACAGCAAAAGCAACTATTGATTCAATATCTGTTGCTTTAATATTAATACATTCAGCATCAGCGGTAATACCACCATTTCCAGGAAGTGCAAATATTTTTTCTACCTTATTATTTTGTTTTATTTTTTTGATAATGGCGTGTTCTCTTCCGCCACCACCTACAACAAGTATTTTCATCTGTCATGACCTCTTGGAATTAATGATGGAAAAGTCTCATACCTGTGAACGCCATAGCCATGCCATATTTATCACAGCATTCTATAACAGCATCATCTCTTATAGATCCACCAGGTTGAGCTATATATTTTACACCGCTTTTATAAGCTCTTTCAATGTTATCGCTAAATGGGAAGAAAGCATCGGAGCCTAAAGCAACACCATCTTTTGTTGCAAGGTATTCCTTAATTTCTTTTTCTGTTAAAGGTTCGGGGCGAGTTGTAAAATATTTTTGCCATACGCCGTCTGCACAAACATCTTCTTCGTTTTTGTTGATATATCCATCAATAACGTTATCTCTATCAGGTCTTCCTATAGTATCAATAAAAGGAAGGTTTAACACCTTTTCATGTTGACGCAAGAACCATGTATCTGCTTTTGTACCCGCAAGTCTTGTACAATGGATTCGAGATTGCTGACCCGCACCAACGCCAATCGCTTGTCCATCGGTAGCGTAACAAACAGAGTTTGATTGAGTATACTTAAGAGTAATTAATGCAATTATTAAATCGCGGATTGCTTCAGAAGGCATGTTTTTGTTAGCTGTTACAACATTTGAAAGAAGTTCTTTATCAATTTTAAAATTATTTCTTCCTTGTTTAAATGTGATACCAAAAACTTGCTTATATTCATCTACAGCAGGTACGTAATTGGGATCGATTTTGACAATATTATATTTGCCACCTCTTTTGGTTTTCAATATTTCCAAGGCTTCATCATCATATCCGGGGGCAATAACACCATCAGAAACTTCTCTCTTAATCATTTTAGCGGTTGTAACGTCACAAACATCAGAAAGCGCAACCCAATCGCCAAATGAACACATACGGTCTGTACCTCTTGCTCTTGCATAAGCGCATGCCAAAGGAGAGTCATCAAGTCCTTCGATATCATCTACAAAGCAAGCTTTTTTAAGAGTATCGGAAAGGGGTACTCCAACTGCAGCTGAAGTGGGACTTACATGCTTGAAGGAAGTTACAGCGGGAAGATTCAAAGCTTCTTTAAGCTCTTTAACAAGCTGCCATGAGTTGAATGCATCAAGAAAATTTATATAGCCGGGTCTTCCGCACAAAATTTCAATTGGCAAATCACTTCCATCTGCCATAAAAATTTCAGAAGGCTTCTGATTAGGATTACAACCATATTTAAGTTCAAAGTTTTTCATTATTATATCCCTTTCTGCTGATAAATGAGATGAATTAAATCATTACGACTTTATACAGCATAAAATTTAATTTTTTATTCTAATATAATTACTCAAGAAAAAAGATTACTCGCTCACCAACGGTGGCATCGTTTCTATGTTTTTCCACGTTCCGTTTTGCTTTTTATCTGCATAATCCCTAAGAATGTTTACCCAAATCTTATATGGATTCTTTTTTATATGATAGTCGCGATCAGAAGAATACTTAACGGGCATATATCCTCTTCCGTCAAGCATCGCTGTTGAAACATCAACAAAATCAATGTTGTTCTCGTTGCAATATTTGAGAATCTCAATATTGAAAATTCGAATATTCTCATTATTAATCGTTTCGGGATTCAAAGCACCTGTAGCATAAGTTCCTGTATTATACGTTCCTGAAAGAATTACGATTTTTAACTCGGGATTGCTCTTCCTTATACTTTCGATTCCCAAAATACTTTCATCAACCGCACCTTCCAGCGAATGAAATTGCAACTCGGAAAAAGGCATCAATCCGATGTACATAGTAGAGGAATTAGTGGCTTTAGGAAGCTCTTCAAATTTATAAGACTCGCCTTGATATTGAGTAAGCACTTTATTTTTGCGATTATTAGTGAAATTTTCACCTACAGCACAACAAAAAATACTATCTCCCATTATGGTTTCATCTATTTCGATTCTCCATTGATTAACGTATTTCCCAAAATGCATCATTATTGAATATCCAATAAAAACAGAATCATTAAAGAAGCTATCTATGGGATCAGCCGCAAAATATTCGGGAATAGGTGTTATTGGTTCGTAAGGATCTTTAGGTTCCATTGGAGCTTCAGATTCTGAACTTTGTTCACCTTCCACAGATGAAACTTCTTCACTATTATCAGAAGCTAAAGGTTCTTCGCTGACAATAGCTTCTGATGATAATTCAGATTGCTCTAAAGATGATTCAACATTGCCATCTGATAATTCTTCACTTTGGAATGAATCCTCCGAAGACTGAACTTCAAAACTCAGTTCACTATCAAAGGACTCTACGCTCTCAAAGCTATTTTGGCTATCACAGTAATCAATGCTATTTATTGAGTTATCTTAAGTCGGATCGTAGC
>JAZRPU010000307.1:0-1995 GCA_045649365.1 Eubacteriales bacterium
ACGGAACGCCAAGAACAAAAAGCATCCATAATCGGCTGTCTAAAAATATTACAAAAATAGATGTTAAAAGAGTCCACCAAAAAACCGACGATATCGCCGCACCGTACGAAAGCTTTCCCCAAAGTATATTACAAACGAACAAAGCGATACAGGTCAATGGCAATGCCACAACGAACAACTGCCATAAAACGTTCCCCATTATCCAAGCGGTAGTAAAAGCAACCATTATCATCAACCATACTCCCGCTACAGAGAGCGAGGTTATAGCTGTACGTCTTGAAATCTTTGGTTTCTTTGGAGGAGCAGCTTTTTCCGATGAGTGCGGTGTTGTCAACCAATCGAGCGTTACGTCAAACATTTGAGATATTTGCTTTAAAACACATATTTCCGGCAAAGACTCCCCTCTTTCCCATTTGGAAATAGCCTTATCTGAATATGAAATTTTTTCTGCCAACTCTGCTTGTGTTAAGTGATTAGCCGCCCTGATTGCAATTAAATTTTTTGAAATCGCACTTCTTGTTTCATCTGCTGTTTGAACAGCGGATTTTTTTTCTGCCATAAATATTTATTTCCTCATATATTATCTTTTCCTGCCCTCATGAAAAGCACAAATTTCAAAAGGAATAACAGGTATTCTTGAATTTGATTTGAATCATCAATTTTTAACTATCAAAACAGAATTGAATATAGGTCTGATAAGTTTTTCTGTCGGTCTTACAAGATCTGCGGGATTATTAAGCAATTTAAAGTTTTCTCCATCTTTAACTAAAAATGTACTCGAACCGCCACCGTCAAGATTAAGAGCTTCAGTAGCTCCCATATTCTTCAGGAACAATGCAAGGTCAAGAAGTGTTGCACCGTTTGAATATGATGGTATTCTGCCATCAACAACCAAAACTATAAACTCTCCATTGGGGCATATACCAACAGCAGTTCTCGGATGACGATTGCATCCAAAAGGCTCATAAACCGCCAAATCTCCAAACTTTCCATTTTCCAAAAGTATATAAAAACCGCCCACAGCGTGCAACACATCTGTTTCATCGCAAGTAATAACAGGAGTCCCATCTTTTTTTAAAGCAAAAAATGGTCTGTCTTCAGGACCTCTATATATCACTTTTCCATTTTTAGCACACATTCCCGAGGGATGACCGTCGCCAAACATATCAAAAAAGTCAGCGTTTGTTGCACCAACAACGTTTACACCATTTTTTATAGCTGCTTTTGCTTGTTCTTCTACTGTGTCAAGAGAGTTGGCACTTTCATATCCATCATTAGCTGTTCCTGCATAAAAAGAAACCTTTTTTGAATCACAAACAAATGCAAAAGCTTCAACAGGCGCATTTTTTTTATCCTTTATATGATAAAGTATATATTTAGCTCCATCACATATTACGTTTTCCTCTTTTGACTCAACAACAAATCCCGAATCAAAATCAAACAACACGTCTTCCGTTTTTTCAGTAATTTTATCAACAGGAAAATATACGTTTTCAGGCAAATATGTAAATCCACCCTCCGACAATAATTCTTTTTCTGGAAGAATAAAAACATGAGAAAATGGGTCAAATGGCTCATGAACGTTATATAATTCAGGATATTCCTTTCCGTTCAAAAGCGCTTTCCCCTCATAACAGCGCTCTGTACCTTTTACAACACATTTTATGTTACCATTCAGCTTTAAAAAGTCAACGTTCATATATCTATCTCCAAGATTATTTTACAAGTAAAATTATATCAAATTTTCCAGCAACAGTCAATAGATTTTTTTGTCTTATTAAAGGCTTTCTTAAATAAAAAGCATTTCCAAAACGAATTACGTTTTTGGAATAAATACGCTATCCTAAGAACAATTAAAATTATAAAAAGAATTATCGCCTGAAATTAGCTCAAAAACTTTTTCTGTTAATTTATACGCTTTTTTAACGTTTGTTTAGTTTTTTGATAACTGATGAAAAAGACTTTTAGAGTAAATCAATCTTTTGAGTTCAATAA
>JAZRPU010000308.1:0-12464 GCA_045649365.1 Eubacteriales bacterium
CCGAAACCGTTTCTACCGACTATACAACCGCAGATAAGCTTTACTTTGAGCCTTTAACTCCCGAAGATGTTATGGCTGTTATTGATTTTGAAAAACCGGAAGGAGTTGTTGCTTCTTTAGGTGGACAAACAGCTATAAACCTTGCTGATCCTCTCATGCGCAGAGGCGTTAAGATAATTGGTACAGATTGTGTAGCGATTGAAAGAGCAGAAAACAGAGATAGCTTTGAAAAGATTCTTCACCAGCTTGATATTCCTCAACCTAAAGGAAAAGCTGTTACTAATATTGAAGATGGTCTTAAGACTGCAAACGAGATTGGATATCCTGTTTTGGTTCGTCCCAGCTTTGTTTTGGGCGGAAGAGCTATGCAGATAGTTGCAAGTGACGAACAGCTTAAAATGTATTTGAAAACTGCTGTTGAAATCGACGAAGATAAACCTGTATTAGTTGATAAATATATCCAAGGAAAAGAAGTTGAAGTAGACGCTATATGCGACGGAAGAGATGTTTTCATCCCTGGTATAATGGAGCTTGTTGAAAGAACAGGTGTTCACTCTGGTGACTCAATTAGCGTTTATCCTACTTTTTCAGTTTCAAACAAAGTAAAGGGCATAATCCTTCAATATGCTAAAAAATTAGGTATTGGAATTGGTATCGTTGGACTTTATAATATTCAGTTTATCGTTGATAAAGATGATAACGTTTTCATTATAGAAGTTAACCCTCGTTCATCAAGAACAGTTCCATTCCTTTCAAAAGTAACTGGTTATAGTCTTGCTGATATAGCCACTGAAGTAATTCTCGGTAAAACACTTAAAGAACTTGGTATTTTCGATCTTTATCCCGAAGAAAAGAAACGTTCTTATGTTAAAGTTCCCGTATTCTCTTTCAATAAGATAAAAGGTCTTGATGCTTATCTTTCGCCTGAAATGAAATCAACTGGTGAAGCTATTGGATATGATGATAAGCTTCATAGAGCAATGAGTAAAGGACTTGTTGCATCGGGAATGAATTTGCAAAACTATGGAACAGTTTTTGTTACGTTGGCTGATGAAGACAAGGAAGAAGCTTTACCTTTGATTAAACGTTTTTATGATATGGGCTTTAATATAGAAGCAACAATTGGTACTGCAACATTCCTTAAAGAACATGGTATCCGCACAAGAATAAGAGGAAAAATAAGTGACGGAAGCGAAGAGATTCTTGATTCTATTCGTGCTGGATATGTAAGCTATGTTATTAATACAAGAGCTATCCTTTCAGGTGTTCATTATGATGATGGTGTTGCTATTCGTCGTTGTGCGGTAGAGAATGGTGTTACCTTGTTCTCTTCGTTGGATACTGTAAGAATAGTGCTTGACGTTCTTGAAGAAATAACAAACAAAGTATCTACAATCGATTCTTAATATTAAAAGGGTGACCTTATGAAGCAGGTAATTTATAAAATCGCTGAAAACGTTTCTTTAACTGAAACTGTTTATAAAATGTGCCTTTTGGGAGATACAAGCGGTATCTCCTGCGGACAGTTTGTTAATATTAAAATTGACGGACTTTTTCTCCGCAGACCAATTTCAGTATATGATGTTGAAAATGGTTTATTGACTATCGTTTACAAGGTAGTTGGTGAAGGAACAGAAAAGCTTAAAGAAATGAAAGCAGGCGAAACGCTTGATATCTTAACTTGCCTCGGCAACGGTTATAATACAGACATAGAAGAAAATAACGTTGTACTTATTGGCGGTGGAGTTGGAGTTCCTCCTTTGTATTATCTTGCTAAAGAGCTTTTAAAAAAAGGTAAAAAAATATATGCTGTTTTAGGCTTCAATACCCAAAATGAAGTTTTTGGTGAGGAAGATTTTAAAGCTTTAGGTGCAGACGTAACGGTTACAACTGTCGATGGAAGCTATGGAAAAAAGGGCTTTGTAACGGACGCTTTGCCTAATGATGAGTATTATTATTTCACTTGCGGTCCTGAACCTATGCTTAAGGCTGTGTATAAAAATGCAAAAGGTGATGGACAATTTAGCTTTGAAGAACGTATGGGATGCGGATTCGGAGCATGTATGGGTTGCACTCATAAAACTATAAAAGGTTATAAAAGAGTTTGCAAAGACGGTCCTGTTTTCGAAAAGGAGGAAATATTGTGGGAAGATTAAACGTTTCTCTTTGTGGAATAGAAATTGATAATCCTATTATTCCTTCCAGCGGAACATTTGGATATGGTTATGAGTTTGCTGATTTTTATGACATAAATCTTTTAGGAACTTTCTCATTCAAAGGAACAACAAAAGAAAAAAGATTTGGAAATCCTACTCCTCGTATTGCTGAATGCTATTCAGGTATGATTAATGCTGTTGGATTGCAGAATCCCGGTGTTGATTCAGTAATTTCTGATGAGTTACCTAAACTTAAAGAATGTTTTAATAAGAAAGTGATGGCAAATATCGGCGGCTTTTCTATAGATGAATATGTTTATACTGCGGAAAAGTTTGATTCATGCGAACAGGTTGGATGGCTTGAAATTAATATAAGCTGTCCTAACGTTCACGGCGGTGGTATGAGCTTTGGAACTTCACCTGAAGCAGCTTCAGAAGTAACCAATGCTGTTAAAAAGGTTGTAAAAAAACCTGTAATTATAAAACTTTCGCCAAACGTAACAGATATTGTTTCTATTGCTAAAGCTTGTGAAGAGGCAGGAGCAGATGGTATCAGTATGATAAATACAATGCTTGGCATGCGTATTGATTTAAAAAAGAAAAAACCTATTATTGCAAATAAAATGGGCGGTTTTTCAGGTCCTGCAATTTTCCCCGTTGCATTGAGAATGGTTTATCAGGTTTATGAAGCGGTTAAAATACCAATCATAGGTATGGGAGGAATAAGCAGAGCAGAAGATGTAATTGAAATGATGCTTGCAGGTGCAAGTGCTGTTCAGGTAGGAACTGCTAATCTTATAGATCCTCTTGCATGCAAAAATATTATTGATAATTTAGAGCCTACAATGGATAAATATGGAATAAATAACATTAAAGATATAATAGGAGGAGCGCACAATGGGTAAAGACGTAATTATTGCTTGTGATTTTTCAAGTAAAGAACAGGTTATGAGCTTCCTTGATAAGTTCAAAGAAGAAAAACCTTTTGTAAAAATCGGTATGGAGCTTTTCTATGCAGAGGGCCCTGCAATTGTAAAAGAAATCAAAAGCAGAGGTCATAAAATTTTCTTGGATTTGAAACTTCACGATATCCCAAATACTGTTAAAAAATCTATGGCTGTTCTTTCAAGACTTGACGTTGATATGACAAACCTTCATGCAGGTGGTACTGTTAATATGATGAAGGCTGCTCTTGAAGGATTAACACGCGAAGACGGTACTCGTCCTATTCTTATTGCAGTAACTCAACTTACCTCAACATCACAGGAAAGTATGGAAGCTGATCTTCTCATTAAAGACAAAATGGAAGACGTTGTTATGCATTACGCATCAAATGCTAAAATTTCAGGACTTGACGGCGTTGTATGTTCTCCTCTTGAAGCTGAAGCAGTTCACAATCGTTGTGGAAAAGATTTTATTACTGTAACTCCAGGTGTTAGATTTGCCGATGGTGATATTGGCGACCAAAAACGTGTAATGACTCCCACAGAAGCAAAAAGAATTGGCTCTGATTATATCGTTGTAGGAAGACCAATTACAGCAGCAGAAGATCCTGTTGCAGCATACAGAAGATGTGTTCTTGAATTTGTTGGTTGAGAGGTTAATTATGGAAGGATATAAGAGAGAATTTATTAGCTTTTTAAAAAGCGCAAACGTTTTGAAGTTTGGTGATTTTACCGCAAAAAGCGGAAGAAAAATTCCTTATTTCATTAATGCTGGAGAAATAAAAACTGGTGAACAGATTTCAAAGCTTGGCGAATTTTATGCAAAAGCTTATTTTGAAAAAATAGGAAATGAAAAAACAGTTTTATATGGACCTGCATACAAAGGTATATCCATTGCTGTATCAAGTGCTGTTGCTCTTTCCAAAGAGGGCTTGAACGTTCCTTTCTTCTTTAACAGAAAAGAGGAAAAGGATCATGGTGAAGGCGGTACTTTTGTTGGATATGTTCCTAAAGAAGGCGAAAAAGTAGTTATTGTGGAAGATGTTATTACCGCAGGAACTGCTATAAGAGAAAGCATGTCTATTCTTTCCAAATTAGAGGGCGTTTCAGTTTCAGCAGTTTTCGTTATGGTTGACAGAAAAGAAAAAGGAAAAGGCGAAAAGTCAGCGATGGCAGAAATTACTGAAGAATACGGTTTCCCTGTTTATTCTGTAGTTGATGTTTACGATATTATTGAATATCTTGAATCAGAAGGTGGAAACGAAGAAAATGTACAAAGAATTAAGAATTATCTTGCAATAAATGGTGCAACGTTATGAAGGGCCTTATAGATATTACAGATTTTTCTGTTGAGGAAATTGATTCTTTGATTGAAGTTGCTAATGATATAATTGCATATCCTCATAAATATAGCGAAAAATGTAAGGGTAAGAAGCTGGCAACTCTTTTCTTTGAGCCTTCAACAAGAACAAGATTAAGCTTTGAAGCTGCAATGTATGAACTTGGTGGAAATGTTATCGGTTTTTCTGAAGCATCATCCTCATCTTCAACAAAAGGTGAAAGTGTTGCAGATACAGCAAAGGTGATAAGCTGTTATGCTGATATCATTGCAATGCGACATCCCAAAGAGGGTTCAGCTTACGTTGCTATGAAAAATGCTGATATACCTGTTATAAATGCTGGCGATGGCGGTCATAGTCATCCAACGCAAACTTTGGCAGACCTTCTTACTATTTATCGTGAAAAAGGAACTTTTGAAAACCTTACTGTAGGTTTGTGCGGTGACTTAAAATTTGGAAGAACTGTACATTCGCTTATTAATGCACTTTCTAGATATAATGGTATTAAGTTTGTTCTTATTTCACCTGAAGAATTAAAGCTTCCAAGCTACGTTAAAAATGATGTTTTAAAGAAGAATAACGTCCCATATATTCAAACGGCTGATTTGGAGGAAGTGCTTCCTACACTTGATGTTTTATATATGACTCGTGTTCAAAGAGAACGTTTTTTTAACGAAGAAGATTATTTAAGATTGAAAGATAGCTACGTTCTTGACGTTAAAAAGCTTTCAAAGGGAAAAGATAGTTTGTGTGTAATGCATCCTCTCCCGCGAGTAAATGAAATAAGCGTAGCAGTCGATAAAGATCCGAGAGCTTGTTATTTCAAACAGGTTTTAAATGGAAAATATATGAGAATGGCTTTGATTCTTAAGCTTTTGGAGGATGCAAAGAATGAATATTGATTCCATAAATAACGGAGTTGTTATAGATCATATTACAGCGGGTAATGCAATGAAGCTTTATCATCTTCTTGGACTTGATTCCCTTGATTGTTCTATTGCAATAATTAAAAACGCTCAAAGCAATAAATTAGGAAAAAAAGATATAATTAAAATTGATGGGGATATTTTTCCTGATATTGATATTATTGGTTATGTTGATCCGGGAGCCACTGTTAATATAATCAAAAATGGTAAACTCGTTTCAAAAAAGGCTTTAGATATGCCCAAAACGTTGACAAACGTTATTAAATGTAAAAATCCCCGTTGCATAACTTCTGTTGAACAGGAAATAGAACATATTTTCAAGCTTACAGACGTTGAAAAAAAGATTTATCGATGTATTTACTGTGAAACAAAAGCAGAGCATTAGTATTATTTGACTTAAGGAGAACTTTTATATGGCTATTTTCTTAAATGAACCTTCTCATACGTTTAATGAGTATTTACTTATTCCGGGATATTCTTCAAAAGAATGTATCCCTTCTAATGTTAGTTTGAAAACACCTCTTGTGAGATACAAAAAAGGCGAAAAGTGTGATATTGTTATGAATATACCAATGGTATCCGCTATAATGCAGTCTGTTTCAGGCGATCGTCTTGCAGTTGCTCTTGCAATGGAGGGTGGAGTATCCTTTATTTATGGCTCACAATCCGTTGAGAGTGAAGCAGCTATGGTAAAAAGAGCAAAAAGTCATAAAGCGGGTTTTGTAAATAGTGATTCAAACGTAAAACCCGATGATACTTTAGCAGACGTTATTGCTCTTAAAGAAAAAACAGGTCATTCTACTGTTGCAGTTACCTCTGATGGTACTTCAAATGGTAAGCTTTTAGGAATAGTAACAAGTCGTGATTACAGAATCAGCCGTATGGAATTATCTACGAAGGTTAAGGATTTCATGACTCCCTTTGATAAGCTTATTTGTGCCAAAGAGGGAACAACCTTAAAGGAAGCAAACGATATAATTTGGGATCATAAGCTTAATTCTCTCCCAATAATAGATTCAGAGGGAAAGCTTTGTTATTTCGTTTTCAGAAAGGACTACGATACACATAAGCAGAATCCTAACGAGCTTCTTGACGGAAACAAGAGATATGTTGTTGGGGCAGGTATAAATACACGAGATTACGCTGAACGTGTTCCCGCATTGATTGAGGCGGGTGCCGATGTTCTTTGTATAGATTCCTCTGAAGGCTTTTCTGAATGGCAAAAGCTTACTATTGATTGGATAAGAGAAAAATACGGAAACACCGTTAAGGTGGGAGCAGGTAACGTTGTTGACGCTGAAGGCTTCCGTTTCCTTGCAGATTGCGGAGCTGATTTTATTAAAGTTGGAATTGGTGGTGGGTCAATTTGTATTACAAGAGAAACAAAGGGGATTGGCAGAGGACAAGCTACAGCTCTTATTGAAGTTTGTAAAGCAAGAGATGAATATTACAAAGAAACAGGTATATACGTTCCTGTGTGTTCTGATGGCGGTATTGTTTATGATCACCACATTACTTTGGCTCTTGCTATGGGTGCAGATTTTGTTATGCTTGGAAGATATTTTGCACGTTTTGATGAAAGCCCAACAAATAAAGTAAATATTGGTGGAACATATTATAAAGAATATTGGGGCGAAGGAAGTAACAGAGCGAGAAACTGGCAAAGATACGATATGGGCGGAGATAAAAAGCTTTCTTTTGAAGAAGGAGTTGATTCATACGTTCCTTATGCAGGAAGTCTTAAAGATAACGTTGCTTTATCACTCAGTAAAGTTCGCTCAACAATGTGTAATTGCGGTGCTCTTTCAATTTCAGAACTTCAGGAAAAAGCAAAGCTTACACTTGTATCTGCTGTAAGTATAACCGAAGGTGGAGCGCATGACGTTATTCAGAAGGATAAAAGCACACCTATAAAATAATAAGTTTTGGAGAGGGATATGAAAAAAGTTGGAATTGTTATGGGAAGCGACAGCGACCTTCCTATTATTCAAAAAGCAGTTGATGTGTTGACTTCATTTGAGGTTTCATTTGAAGTTCATATATATTCAGCTCATAGAACGCCTCTTGAAGCAAAGTGCTTTTCTGAAAATGCAAGAGAAAATGGTTTTGGTGTTATTATTGCCGCGGCGGGAATGGCAGCACACCTTGCAGGTGCAATCGCTGCAAATACTACTTTACCCGTTATAGGCATTCCTTGTAAATCATCTTGCTTTGATGGAATGGATGCATTGCTTTCTACCGTTCAGATGCCAACAGGAATTCCTGTAGCAACTGTTGCTGTTAATGGAGGTGCAAATGCTGCTCTTTTAGCGATTCAGATTTTGGCAGTAGAAGATAAAGCTCTTGCAGATAAGCTTGATCAAAAAAGAAAAAAAGATGCTCAAGCTGTTTTAGAAAAAGATAAAAATATAATGGAAAGATTATAATTGAGGAGAATTAATAATGGATATGAAGCTTGTATATAAAGGAAAAACAAAAGACGTATTTGCTCTTGATAATGGAAATTATTTGCTTAAATTCAAAGATGATTGCACAGGAAAAGACGGTGTTTTTGATCCAGGTGAAAATTCAGTAGGTCTTACCATCGACGGAGTTGGTGACGTTAACTTGAGAATGTCGGTATATTTCTTTGAGAAAGTAAACAATGCTGGCATTAAAACACATTTTGTTAATGCTGATCTTAAAAATACAACAATGGAAGTTCTTCCTGCAAAAGTTTTTGGAAAAGGACTTGAGGTTATTTGCAGACACAAAGCTGTTGGAAGCTTTATAAAACGTTATGGCGATTATATTGAATCTGGTGCAGATCTTCCGGAATACGTTGAAATGACGTTTAAAAACGATGAAAAAGGTGACCCCCTTGTAATTAAAGATGCTCTTGTAGCTCTCGGAGTTATGACTGATAAACAATATGATGATATTAAATCAATGACTCAGAAAATAACACGTATCGTGGCTGATGACCTTCTTGAAAAAGGACTTGTTCTTTACGATATTAAATTTGAATTTGGTTATGATGCTGATGGAAACGTAATGCTCATTGATGAAATCGCATCGGGTAATATGAGAGTTTATAAAGACGGAAAATATATCGATCCAATGACTTTGTCAGAACTTTTCTTTGCCTAAAATAAAAAAGCAAAAAAGCGGAGGTCTTAATATGGGTGGTTTTTTTGGAATTACTTCCCTTAAAAACTGTGTTCCCGAGGTTTTCTTTGGAACGGATTATCATTCGCATCTTGGAACACGTCGTGCTGGAATGGCGGCGTATGATATCAAGCTTGGGATGCAGAGAGAGATACATAGTATTGAAAATTCTCCCTTCAGAACAAAATTTGATGGAATAATTGACGAAATGTACGGAAATGTTGCTATAGGTTGTATTAGCGATAATGACCCTCAACCTATAATTATCCGTTCAAAATTGGGAGTATATGCAATATGTACTGTTGGCGTTATTAACAATGCTGAAGAACTGATAAATAAATATCTCAAATATACGGGAAGTCATTTTCAAGCTATGACAGGTGGCAGAGTTAATTCCAATGAGCTCATTGCAACCTTAATACATCAAAAAGATTCTTTTGATGAAGGAATACGTTTTGTTCACGATTCTGTAGAAGGAACGTCTTCTATTCTTATTTTGAAAGAAGATGGTAACCTTATTGCAGCTCGTGACAAAGAAGGAAGATTGCCCATTATTGTTGGAAAAAATGATTTTGGTCATTGTGTAACCTTCGAAGATTTTGCAGGACATAAGCTGGGGTATCATACTGTTAAAGAGCTTGGTCCAGGAGAAATTGTAGAAATTTCCCCACGGGAAATAAATGTTTTATCTGCTCCAAGAAAACGAAAAAAAATTTGTGCGTTTTTATGGTCATACTACGGATATTCCACATCATGTTATGAAGGAATAAATGTTGAAGTAATGAGATATAGAAATGGCAGAATAATGGCTCGTGCTGATAAGAATAAATACGATATGGATTCAATTGACTATGTATGTGGAGTTCCTGATTCAGGAACACCACACGCTATTGGTTATTCAAACGAAAGTGGAATTTCTTTCGCAAGACCTTTTATTAAATACACACCAACATGGCCAAGAAGCTTTATGCCATCAACCCAAAGTGAAAGAAATATGATTGCAAAAATGAAGCAAATTCCTGTCCACGACTTGATTAGGGATAAAAATCTTTTGTTTGTAGATGATTCCATAGTCAGAGGTACACAGTTAAGAGGTACCGTCGAGTTTTTGTATGAACACGGCGCGAAAGAAGTTCACATGCGGTCAGCATGTCCTCCAATAATGTTTCAATGTAAATATTTGAATTTTTCTCGTTCTACATCGGAAAATGATCTTATAACAAGGAGCACAATTATCGAGCTTGAGGGAGAAAAAGGACTTGAATATATAAACGAGTATATGGATGGAAACACTGAACGTGGAAAAAATCTTAGAAAAGCGATTTGTGATAAATTTCATTTTTCTTCATTAGAATATCAATCTCTTGAAGGCGTTATAGAAGCAATTGGCTTAAAAGCCGATGAAGTATGTACATATTGTTGGGATGGAAAGGAATAATATCATGAGTATAAATTCAAAATCTGAAAGCTATGCTGCTGCAGGGGTAGATATAACTGCGGGATATAAGGCAGTTGAATTAATGAAAAAACACATCATGAGAACAAAAAACGCTGGATGCCTTGATGATGTAGGTGGATTTGGTGGCTGTTTTGGCCTTGATCTTTCAGGTATCAAAAATCCTGTTCTCGTTTCTGGTACTGACGGAGTTGGTACTAAACTTAAAATGGCAATTCTTTTGGATAAACATGATACAATAGGTGTAGATTGCGTTGCAATGTGTGTTAATGATATAATCTGTTGCGGTGCTAAACCATTGTTTTTCTTGGATTATATTGCATGTGGAAAAAACTATCCTGAAAAAATTGCACAACTCGTAGCAGGTGTTGCTGAAGGATGTGTTCAATCAGGTGCTGCTTTAATTGGCGGAGAAACCGCGGAACATCCAGGAATGATGCCCACAAATGAATATGACCTTGCTGGTTTCGCGGTTGGCATTGTTGATAAAGAAAAGATTATTGATAACTCAACAATGAAAGAGGGAGATGTTGTTATAGCTCTTGCTTCAACAGGAATCCATTCAAACGGTTTTTCTCTTTGCAGAAAAGTTTTTGATATCGATAATAACGATCCCAATTTATATGTTCCAAATGAAGATTTGGGTGGAGCTACTATCGCGGAAACACTTTTAGTTCCGACAAAAATTTATGTTAAATCAGTTCTTTCACTTATCGAAAAAGTTGACGTAAAAGGAATATCCCACATTACAGGCGGTGGATTCTATGAAAACATTCCAAGAAGTATTCCCGATGGACTTGGTGCTAAAATTTCAAAATCTTCCGTTAAAGTTCTTCCTATTTTTGATTTAATTGCAAAAACCGGTAATATTAGTGAACGCGATATGTTTAATACTTATAACATGGGCGTTGGAATGAGTATTGTTGTTTCAAAAGAAGATGTTGAAAAAGCGCTTGAAATTCTCAATACTTGTGGCGAAGATGCATACGTTATAGGAGAAATTGTAAAGAGCGAGGATAAAATAGAGATATGTTAAATGCTGAAAAGGCAGATATTGCTGTTCTTGTTTCGGGAGGCGGAACAAATCTTCAAGCTTTGATTGATGCACAAAAGCAAGGAATTATTAAAAGCGGTCAAATTACTATTGTTATTTCCGACAATCCTAAAGCTTATGCCCTTGAGAGAGCGAAAAATGCAGGTATTAAAACTGCAGTAATAACAAAAAAAACTCGTGGAAATGCCTTTGAAGATGATATAATTGAATTACTTCATGAGAATGGAATTGAGCTTGTAGTTCTTGCAGGTTTTATGACTATTTTAAGCGAAAAGTTCACTTCTGCTTTTAAAAACAGAATAATTAATGTTCATCCATCTTTAATCCCTTCGTTTTGTGGTAAAGGATTTTATGGCTTGAAAGTTCATGAAGCTGCTCTTGAAAAGGGTGTTAAAGTTACTGGTGCTACAGTTCATTTTGTCAATGAAATTCCCGATGGTGGTGAAATTATAATGCATAAAGCTGTAAATGTACTTGAAGGCGATACTCCCGAAATTTTACAAAAAAGAGTTATGGAAGAGGCAGAGTGGAAAATTTTGCCTGAATCCGCAGAATTAATCTGCGCTAAAATTATGAATAAGGAGTAATTATCATGTCTTTATTTGATATAAAAACATTGCTTTCTCAAAACGAATATCCTGGCAGAGGCATTATTGTCGGAAAATCTTCCGATGGAAAAAAAGCATTAATTGCATATTTTATTATGGGTAGAAGCGTTAATAGTCGCAACCGCATTTTTGAGGCTTTTGATGGTGGAATGCGAACAAAAGCTTTTGATGAAAGTAAGCTTTCTGATCCCAGCTTGATTATATATAATCCTTATTTGAAGCTTGGTGATTCGGACATAGTTACAAATGGTGACCAAACTAATACAATATACGATTTCATGAAAGAGGGTAAATCCTTTGAGGAAGCGCTCAGAACTCGTGAATTTGAGCCTGATTCTCCTAACTTTACCCCAAGAATATCAAGTGTTGTAAATTACAATTTTGATAAAAAAGATTTTTCGTATAAGCTTTCTATTTTAAAGAGTGCTAACGGCAGACCCGAGGTTTGTAATCGTTATTTCTTTGAATATGAATCTGAAGCGGGAATTGGTCATTTTATACATACTTATAAATGTGACGGTAATCCTATTCCTTCATTTTACGGAGAACCTGAAGAAGTAAGCATGCCTGATTCAGCAGATGAATTTGCAGAACTCGTTTGGAATTCTTTGAATGAGGATAATAAAGTTTCTTTGCTTATCCGTGAAATTCCTCTTGATGGCAGCAAGGAAAAACAAATCATTATCAATAAAAACTAAGTTATTATGAAAAGACCAATAATTACTTTGAAAAAAATTTTTCTTATTTTTTTATCATTTGTTTTATCTGTTTTTTCTTTTTCTGGTTGTACCCTCAATTCCACGAGTGATGCTTCCCATGAAGAAAACTCAATA
>JAZRPU010000309.1:0-29440 GCA_045649365.1 Eubacteriales bacterium
ACATTGATATCTTCAATGCTTTTTTTGTTCATGTTCATAGGTATAAACCTCCTAAAAAATTTTTCCAAATTAATTTATCTAAGCCCCAAAGAGCAAAGAAATCATATAAAAGTGTTTCTATCAGCCAAAATGTTCAGATGCATACAAATTGAACTGATTCTTTGTGCTGTGATAAAATTGAAAGGGCGCTATTCCCGCATCAAAAGCGGTTTTAATGTTTTCCGTTGTTACCATGGCGATATCCTTCACAGCGTATGCATATATTATGCCGATATCCAAATGAAGATTCTTTTTCACATCTTCCATTTGAAGAGCCATTTCATTATTTTCCCAATAATAATAAAGCTCATTGATTTTTATACTTTCGTTAACAGTTTTTTCTGTTGATACAACAAGCGCATTCAGAATTCTTCCCACATAGTCAGAATCAATATTGCCTCCAGGAACTGCAGCCGCCAATGCTTCACCGTCAACGTATGAATAGTGAGAGCTTTCCTCGTTATATTTCGGCATTGGTACTGCGCTCCACTTCATTCCGCTTTCACACATCTGATAAACAGCGTTTCTTCTACAAAGAAGAACTGCGCTTTTTCCCGAAGTAAACGCTTCAAGAGCCGATGTTCCACTCTCTTTTCCAAATGAATCACTTTTCACAATTTCCTTTATTGACGACAAAATTTCTTTTCCGTTTTCAGCTTTTGGCAAAGAAAGTGCAGTATTCGAGCATTCCCCGAAAAACTTATTTCCCGTTGTTGCCCAAAAAGCATTAATCAAATCATCCTCACCCACAGCGGAAACAAAACCGCTTTTCGTATATTCAGAGGCAGCGGACGTATATTTCAAGAATTCGTCCCAAGTCCATTTTCCTTCCTTATAAAGAGAATATGGATCAGTTCCGATTTTTTCTGAAATTTCATCATTATAGAAAACACACCATGAAGAAAACTCCGTTTGAGTAAGAGCACCGAAAAGCATATACAGCTTTCCGTTTATTTCAGACGCTTTTGCGAGATTTTCATTTATATAATTCGCATTCCAATCCATAAAAGGTAGCGTCTTTATATTTTTAAGGCAATTTTCTTCCATAAGACGAGAAAGAGTGTTGGCAGGAGCAACAATTAAATCCGCATAATGCTTTCCGTTTGAAACTGCAGACGTACATTCCTTTACTATCTCATCATCTGTTGAAACTCTTATTTCAATATTAATATTGAATTTGGTTTCCACCACACCGTTTCTGTCTGAAACAGCTTTTCCAATAAGAGATTTGCCCTCTTCAGTTTCAAAATATTCCCCGTCGGTAGTAACGATAACAAAGCTTTTTCCTCCGTAATCGTACCCCTCAATTCCCGAAAGTACGTTAGTTGAATCAGGAGTTTCGTTTTCCTCTTCACTCACCGTGTTCAAGGACGGGCGAGAAGTAACCTCATCTCCAGAATACTCGTTTTCAAAACCGCAAGAAGATAAGAACAACACCAAGGAAAGAAAGAACAGTAAATGTTTTTTAACCATATCAATATTTTTCCAATAAATTCTGTTTAAGCTACATCAAATAGCTTTAAAACTGAATTTCTTCAAACAAAATCGTTTCTGTTTCCAAATCAGCTTTAGAGATTTTCACAGCTACACGTTGTCCAAGCGCATACTCTCTTTTGCCCTGTAATACCCCAATAGCGCTATTATCAAGACAAATCTCAACTCCGTTTTCAGAAACGTTCCAAACCGTTCCCTCGTAAATTCTGTTTTTATTATTAATAAGATAATCCAAAACGTACAAGTCAGAAACGTGGTTTTCTACCGCTTTAGCCTTTGGCTCTATTTCGCGGACAGCCGAAACTGCACGAGAAGCACAATATAGCATATATTCATTCTGCGCTTCTGTCAAATTTCCATCACAGCTTGCAACAGTTTTTATAATTCTTTGAACAGCGAGGTCGCTGTATCTGCTTGCGGGATATGCAAATCTCACATAATATTTAGCGCCTACACCTCCGTGGTGTTTAGGCTCAAGGGAGCATTCAACCGAAGGCAAAAGCTCCTTTATTTTTGAAAGAATCAGTTCTTCGTTTTTATCTCCGTGAGCAGAGTCAACCGCAAAAGAAACAAGCTCTTTATCTGAAACCTCTGAAGAATCTATACAAACAGAATCCAGAAACATTCTCAATGCCTTATTTCCCGTTGAAGACAACACATCTCTATGTCTGTATGGACAAGGAATAGAATGTTTGTTGAAATATTTTGCAATTTCAATCCCTGCCGCAGAGATAATTTCTCTCACAAGTCTGTCGGGGTCTGAAAGCTTTTCAAGTCCAACGCTTGAAATGTTTCCTCTCATTCCCTTTTTCAAAAAGGCTCTCATGGCAGTATCAACCTCTGCCGCGCCTCTGTTTTGCCTTGCCATTTTTAAGGTTGCACCCGCAACAAACATATCTTCAAGCTGTTGCAAAACAGAATAATATTTATATCTCAAAAAGCCTACGCTGGAAACGTCAATATCAAAAAGCAAAGCTTCAACTTCTTTGGATTCGCAGTTTGCTGTCACCGTTATAACAGATTCAGCAAAGCTTACAGATTTTACTTTTCCGAGAGAATTAACCCGCATAAACACGCTGACGGTAAAGCTTTCTTCTCCCTGACAAAGAGAACAAAAGCTCGTTGTTATAGACTCGGGAAGCATGAAATACTTCTTTTCGGGAAGAATAACGGTTTTTCCCTTGAGATAGGCAGATTCGTCAAGAGCGGAATCTACAGGGAAGAGATTTGCCACGTCGGCAGAATGTATTCCCAGAATAAAATCGTCATTTTCTCTTTCAACGGAGAAGGCAACCTCCATACGTCCTATAGTAAAAGTTGTCTTTCCTCTTAAATCCATTCTTTTCCCTATAAAAGGCCATTTAAATTCCGATTCCACGTCAGCCGCTTCTCTTATTACCTCTTCGGGAAAATTAAAGGGAACTCCCGATGACGCCATGGATGAGCGAAGCTTCATTAAAAAAGCCGATTGTTGATTCATAACCATAGAACACCTCATACATATTTATTGGGGAGTGATATTCCAAAATGCCAAAATAAGCAAAAAAGCTTCCTCACATAAAGCATATTTGCCTGTAAGGAAGCTTATTGTTCATAGGTAGAAAATGCGTCCTTACACTTCTGCCATAAGGCAGTCGGCGGACATAATCCTAATTGTTTAATTACGTTGCTTTAATTATTCAGCAGCTGCGGAAGATGCAACCTCGGATGCAGCTTCAGATGCAGATTCGGAAACGTCAGAAGCAGTTTCGGAAGTGCTTGATGCATCAGTTGATGCTGCGGAAGATGTTGCAGATTCTGTGGAAGCTGCAGAAGATGTAGAAGAAACGTTAGAGGAAGCTCCGGAAGAGGAAGAAGATGTGCTTCCTGTGCTTGCAGCGGAATAATAGTATGTTGCAAGAACAACGATAACAAACAAAATAGATACAACGTTAGTTAATTTGCTGAAAAGTTTATCAATAGTTTTGCCTTTGTTTTTACCAAAGAACGTTTCAGCACCGCCAGCAATAGTTCCGGAAAGCTTTTTGCTGCTACCGCTTTGCATAAGCACAGCAACTACCAAAAAAACTGCCATAACGAGAAGTGCAATTCCCAATACTATTTGAACAGCATCCATATTACCCATAATATAATACCCCTCTTTTCCGGTTTTTAAAACCTTACTTTTTTATTTATTAAACTTGATTTTCTTTAGGATTACCCAAAGCGCTAGTCTTCGGCATTTTCCCATGCCGTTAACATTTCAAATATATCACAATTATTTCCGAGATTCAATAGCAAAAATTAAAATTTGTATTTTTTTTACATTTTGTTTACTATTTGCTTTTTCGACTTTAATCTGCAGGAGGATAATAATCGTTCCCAAGACCCTTGCGGTATTTTTTCACTATTCTGTAAATAAAGTTTCCAAAGGACCACAAAACAAACACTACAGCAAGTATTATTATGATTTTCACAAGAGTCAACACAGCGTCGCTCTTTATAAAATCTCCCACGCTACCCATTACAGCAAGCATTTCGCTTCTTTCCGCACTTTCTTTCGTAACGAGAGGAACAGTTGCAACGAGAACACCGTTTTTGTAGAGATTCACCTCACCAACCACCATTCCCTCTTTAACGGGAGCTTCAAGAGCGGTCTGATAGAACGTAGGTTCGGGGACATAGTTAACCTTTTCAGCGGTTATATCCGTAAGCGCGCTTACCGTTTCGGTGGGAACTGTCATTACAGAATCTTTTTTTGCCGAAAGCTTAACAGGGATTGAAAAGCTGTATTCTTCAGAATCAGGAGAAATAATTTCTCTTATTTCAAAGCTTTCTTTAAGCCACGGTACTATTTTATGAATGTCTTCATAAGCATTTCCCGATTCAAACCAACGTGTTCCAGCTTGTGGATTTCTTCTTTCACCAGAAGCGTCAAGAATGCATATTGTATACGTCAATTCATTGGATGCATAATAAGCAACAACACAGTAACCACCGTTTTCGTTGGACTGACCCGCACAAATTCCTTTGACGGAAGAAAGCTTATAATCTTTCATGAGAAAGTCAGAGGTAAGATAGTTCTTGTTATGAAGAGTACCCATCCCGCTTGTAACGGAACGTCCCGCCGATGAAATATCCAAAAGTGTACTCACCTTTGAAAACTCTGCCGCTATCAACGCGCTGTCATAAGCGGTAGTTACCGACCCGTCTTCCAATCCGACGCATCCTTTATAAACTGTGTTTTTTGCTCCAATTTCCGCAGCTTTATCATTCATTTTTTGAATAAAGGTGTTTATATTTCCACCGCTCACATGATATGCAAGAGTTATTGCCGCATCGTTTGCAGAAGAAACAAGAAGTGCAGAAAGAAGGTCTTTCACGGTATATTCTTTTCCCACAGTCAAACCTAAACGGGGCGCACTTATTGCTCCCATAGCTCCTATATAATCCTTAGAAGAAGCCTCCGCGGGAACAACAACCAAATCAGTTAAAGACTGAACGTTTTCATAAACCACCAACGCGGTCATCATTTTAGCAGTTGCAGAAACGGGAACCTGAACGTCAGCCCCCATTTCCATAGGACTTTCTCCCGTTTCCAGATTCAAAACGCAAATTTTATTTCCCGACGTAATTTGTGGGCGTGAAATCGCCTCTGCGGATACAGATGCGGGAGCTATCGTTAAAAAAACGAAAGTCAATGCCCAAAGGACACAGATTTTTTTGAATATTTTTTTCATCAACATTTATCTCCTCTTAACTCAAAAAAGCTTTTAGCCGAATCCACGTCACTACGGACTCTCAACACAAGCTCGTCAAAGCTGTCGAATTTTCTTTCATCTCTCAACATAGAAACAAGGCTTACCTTTATTGCTCTGTCATACAAATTGAAGCTTTGCCCTATAACGTGTGTTTCGCAAAGAATCACCTTGTTTTCCTCTTTAACAGTAGGACGGATTCCTATGTTTGAAACACTAGGATAAAGCTTTCCGTCTATCTGGCAAAGCGTGGCGTAAACACCAAAACGGGGAGCAACACGCCATTCGGGGAAAATAAGATTTGCTGTGGGAACGCCTATAGTTCTGCCATATTCGTTTCCATGAACAACGGGAAGCACAAAGGAATACGGGCGGCCCAAAAGAACAGAGGCTTTTTCCGCTTTTCCCTCACAAATACATTTTCTGATAGCTGAAGAGCTGACCACTTCGCCCCCCACGTAAACAGGAGGCATAACGTAACAGCCAATTCCCATTTCCCAAAGCTTTTCTTTCAGCTTTGCCGCGTTTCCGCTTTTATTTTTTCCAAAGGTAAAATTAAACCCGCAAACAACGTATTTAGCACCAAATCTTTGGGACAATATTTTTATAAAATCGTCACTTTCCACGTTGCGATATTCTTCAAAGTCCGCAAGATAAGTCATAGATACGCCCTCTTCCTCAAAGAAAGAAAGACGTTCTGACAAGGTGGAAATATATCTATGCTCACCAATAAAGCTGTTAGGATGTTTTTTGAAAGTCCACGCCAAAACGGGAAGATTTAGTTCAGCTCCCAACTGTCTGGCTTTTTGCATGAGCTGTCTGTGGCCCACATGAACACCGTCAAAATTGCCAATTAGTATAATGTGTCCGCCCTCAAGAGGCAAATTTGCATTTTCTATCATTTTCATGGCAGGCGTTTCCCATTCGTTTTATTTTTAATAATCGTATAAACCGACATATTAAGTATATACATTATTTTTTCCTTTGTCAAGAGTTTGCGGAATTTTAAGGAATAATATTTTCACCGCCATGCATAATATCCTATAAATACTTTTCATTTAATTTCTGAAAAAGGAGCTGATTATTCTGAAAGGATTACATGGCGGAGTGATTATTGCGGGAGGCAAAGGAAAAAGGCTCATGCCTCTGACGTACAATCTCCCAAAGCCTCTGCTGACAGTGAACGGAAAAAGTCCGTTGGAAAGAAGTGTTAATGCTTTATGCCACGCAGGCGTTGATAATATAGGGATAACAACGGGATATCTTTGGGAAAAGACGGAAAAATGCATTTTTGAAAAAAACGATTCCACGGGATTTAAAGAAACGGAAGAATTAAATATAACCTATTACAGAGAAGAAACACCCATGGGAACTGCGGGAATGATTTTTAAAATTCTCCCATATTTGCAGGAAAATTTTTTTGTAGTTTCAGGTGACGTGGTTTTTGATTTTTCACTGAAAGAAATGTTTGATTTTCATTTGGAGAAAAAAGCCGCTGTTACCATTGCTGCGGTGAGATCTCAAAATCCTACGTATTACGGAACTATTGTAAGTAAAAACGGCATTATAACCGCATTCAGAGAGAAACCTTCATGGAAACAAGTTATCTCCACAAGGATAAATGCGGGTATATATATAATAAATAGAAAGATTTTGGAAAAATACGGATGTGAATTTTCAGATTTTGCATCTGAGCTTTTTCCCTTCCTGCTCTCAAAGGGTGAAACGCTTTCCTGCTTTGAATCAGAGGGATATTGGTGCGACATGGGAACACCCGAAAGCTATCACGAATGCAATATGTATTTTTCAAAAGGTGAAAACGTTTTAGGGAAATACGTTTCCTTTGACAGCTCCTCTTTAATTTCCCGCTCGATAGTAATGAACGGAACAAAAATAGGCGCAGGAACGAAAATAACCTCATCCATTATTGCCGAAGGTGTTTCTGTTGGAAGAAACTGCATTTTGGAAAACGCTGTAATCGGTGCTCACGCTTTGATTTGCGACAACGCGGTTATAAAAGGATACGTCAGCGAAGAAACCATCGTCGGAAAAGGAGAAACTGTTTCAAGAAGAGAAAAGGAATATGAAACCTTTTCCGACAGCGGAAAAATATCCCTTTCTGAAAACGACCTTGACAAAGCGTATTTCTGGGGCGTTTCACTGCAAAAAATGGCAGAAAACCGACAGATTATTCTTTTTCACGACAACTCGTCGCAAGGGAAATCCACGTGCGATGTAATTTCAGAAGGGATTTTTCATTCAGGCGGAAGTGCTGTTACTTTTTCTTCTGGATTTTTGCCCGTTGTTTCTTTTTCAGCAATTAAAAGAAAGGCTATTTCCATTTTTGCAGAAAGCAATGATACAGATTCCACCATCACAATAACAGTTTTCGACGAAATGGGTATCACTCTTTCAAGGGAAGAACAAATAATTTGCGAAAAAGCATATAAAAGTGAAAAAGCAGAAGTCGCTCCACGCCATGCCGAAAAAGATAATATGACAGAATGGAATCCCTTTTCATCATACGTGTTGAGCAAAAGCGCGTTTATTGAGGATTTATCCCAAACAGATATAGTTTTATCAAACACCGCCCCTTGCCGTTTGCTTTCAAAAATAATAAAAAAGAAAAATGCAAAATATGAGTTTACAGAAAACGCTGAAACGCGCTCAAAGGGAAAGGACTATTTTTTCATTGACGAAAAAGGCACGGAGATTTTCTGCATCACGAAAAAAGATGTGAAAATCTCAAAAACAGGACTTATATCCATTGCTGCAAAGTTTTATCCTCAAAAAAACGTTTCGCTACCCGAATATGCCCCCGAAAGCTTAAAGGCATTAATTCTGTCCAATGGCGGAAGCTATCACGTTTTCGGTGACGAAATAGGCGGCAGAGTAAAAGCGGACGGATTTTATAATTTTGAAGATGGAATATCCATAGCCCTTGCGGTTTTATGTGCTTCTTTCAAATCAGGACTCTCCATAGATGAAATGCTTGAAGAAACCCCCATTATGGTTTTTGCCGAAAGAACGGTTTTATTCAACGGAAACAAAGGTAATGCCTTTGAGAAGCTTTCAAAAGCGGGAAAAGAATTTTCAGAGCTTGGAATACAGCGAAGAACGGAAAAGGGAAAAGCATCAATAATTCCTCAATACAAAAACGCTTTCAAAATCTTTGCAGAAGCAGTATCAGCAGAAGCGGCAGAAGAGCTTCTGGAAAAAGCCTTGGAAGATATATCAGAGCTTTCGGAAAAATAACTTTGATAAGCAAGGAATATATACAACACTTTTTGTCACTTTTTGTTATTAGTTTTTTTTAGATTTTTTCAATTTTTTTGTTTTTTCTATTGACAAATCGTTTTAAAAGCATTATACTATAGGCATTAATATGAGAATGGATGATTATTCGGAGTAAAGTCGAAATCATCTTTCTCCTGTTTACCGAAGAAAAATAAGAAGAAAAATAAAGAGTTATTTGCACAAATAACAAAAAGGAGTTTATCGACATGAAAAAAATAATCACGATTTTGCTTGCTGTCGTTATTCTTTCCGCTATGCTCGTTCCCGTTTCTGCAGCAACAGAAGAAGAGCTTTTGGCTGAATTCAAGAACATTTCAATAAGCAGACATTTGCTTACAGAGATTGAAAATCTTGCCGCAACTTATGACATTACGCCCGAACAAGGCGACAAGCTCATGCCTCTTCTCAAGAGAGCGCAAGAAGTTTTCCCTGAAGACTTGGGTCCTGGTTACAGAAACCCTGAAGGACATGAAAGCTATTTCGGAGAAGAAATTTATCCTTACACTCCCGAACAGCATAACGAAATGATGGATATTATCGCAGAAGCTTGCGACATTTTGGGCTTTACTTATGAATTTAGAGATTCATATTTGCCCATGCATAACATCGACCTTGTTTTCGTTGTAAGAGATACAGACGGCAGAGTTATTTTTGAATATGACGGTGACCTTATTAAAAGACTTGGCGACGTTGAAGAAGAAGAAAACTCATCCGCTCCCTATTTGTTCGGCGGAATCTCCGTTTCACTTCTTGCAGGCGTTGCAGTTGCCGCTTTAAAGTTCAGAAAAAAAGAACAAAACTAATTTTCCAAAAACAGTTTTAGTTTTTCAAAAGCCGAAAATTGTCTGAATCTTTTTTGGCGCGACGCCCAAACAATTTGATAAACAATTTTATAAATTGATAAAAACGATTTGTGCGTTCCTTGTGGGTCATCCGTGAGGAACGCATTATTAATAATCAAGCATTTATTTTGCTCTTTGTTGAATCAAAAAAATCGAGGGACTGAAAATGAAAGAAAAAGATTTTTTACCGAAAGACAATGAAATAAACGAAGCTGAATCAACACCTCAAGAAATCCCTAAAGCATCTTCAAAGAAAAAGAAAACCGACGTTGGTCTTTGCGCCCTTTTAATTATGCCCTTTGTCCTCATTTGTATAGGAATTGCGCTTCTTTCCGTTTTCTTTTTTAAAGAATACGTTGAATCTTCAAGTCTTTGGAGATTTGTTGTAAACACAAACGCTGTTGCAATCCCCGACGGCGATGGAGATGATATTTTTTCAGGCGGAGAAGTTATAGGAGGCTCTTTGGAAGATATTTCTGTAGCTCCCATTGAAAAGCCAGACGAAGCCCCCACTTCAGAAGATAGCTCCGAAGATTCAGAAACGCCCGTGGTAAATCAGATATATTATGACAAAAAAGATTTTCCCGGGTATAAATGGGGAGAGCTTTGGGCAACCCTCTCCATTCCCTCTATTGGATTGGAAGAAAAAAACATTTACGTTGGCGAATCCAAGTCTATATATAAAAAGGGAATCGGAAAACGCTTTGGAACAAGATTTCCAGGTCAAGGGGGAAACATTGTTTTAGGTGCTCACGTTACAAGAGAGTTTTACGATTTGCAGTTGCTTGAAGTGGGAGATTTAGTTTATATCGAAACAGAATATGGCTCATACGTTTATGAGGTATATGAAACCATTATTTTCTCCATTGCGGATTACAAATACGTTATGAACTATGACGATGGCGAAAAGCTTACGTTATATACTTGCCACCCAAGAGGAACTGCATACAGAACAGAACGCTTTGGCGTTTTCTGTAAGAAAATTTCGGGCCCCGAATGGATAGAAGTGGAATAAAAAGGAGGAAAAAGCATGAAAAAAACTTTTTTAACGTATCTTTTCGCGTTCTTTTTCTGCCTTTTGTTCATTTCGGGAACTGCTTCATCATTTTTTTATTCCGTTGCTTTCGATGCTGACAAATACATGGAAAGAATGGAAAAAGACGGTTATTCCCAAATTGTGCTTTCCAATCTGCACAATCAGATTGACAGTATAGGCGACGTTATTTCCCTTGAGGCAGATGATATATATGCGCTTCTTGACGAAAAAAGCATTTGCGAGCATTCAAAGAATTACACAAGAACGTATCTTGAAGCAATTTTAAACGGAAAAGACTTTATCGACTCGGAAATAGAGCCATACAGCATTGAATATGCCAAAAGCGGACTTAAAAAATTAGTTGAAAGCTTTTATGAAACAAGCGAAAATTCATTTTCCGAAGAAGAATTTGAGATTATTTATAACTATATTGAAAGCCAGATAAACAGGTCGCTTAAGTTTTTATCTTCAACAATTCTCGAAAAGACCGTTCCTTTGGGAAGATATATGGTTAAAGCCAAGGAGATTTTAAAAACCTTAAGACTTGCCCTCATTCCCGCCGCACTCTTGTTTATAGGAGTTGTTTTGGTAAACGTTAAGAACAAAGCGGGAAAAATTATATACAGAGCAGGCGGAACGCTGTTTATTCCCTCTGCATTATTGTTTATCCCCGCTTTTCTTTTTGATAATTACAATTTAGGTGAGAAAGTTGTTATTGCAAAATCTCCCCTTTCCGTTGTTTTCTCTTCCGTTGTTAATACTCTTGTAAAGGGATTTGAAGGTGTATCGGGAATATTTTTTGCAATATCCTTTGTTTTAGTAATTACAGGGGCTATAATCATCGTCAGAACAACAGGCAAAAAAACATCAAAGGGAGAAGAAGCAAATGATAATAACTGAAAAAGCAATGGGAAAAATAAATCTTTGCCTTGACGTTGTAAGCAGACGATCTGACGGATATCACAACGTGGAAAGCGTTATGCACACCGTTCCTCTTTACGACACGGTTACTTTAGAGGCAAAGGAAGAAATCACTATTACATGCAACAACCCACAAGTGCCTACAGATAGCTCGAATCTTGCATATAAAGCGGCAAAGCTGTTTTTCGACACCGCGAAAATAAAAGGCGGAGCTTCAATTCACATTGGAAAAAGGATTCCCGTAGCAGCGGGAATGGCGGGCGGAAGTACAGATGCAGCCGCAACATTGAGGGGCTTGAACAAGTTGTATGATTTCCCCTTAAAATCAGACGAATTAGAAGCATTGGGCGCAACGCTGGGAGCTGACGTTCCCTTTTGCATCCGCGGCGGAACGGAAGGCGTTGTGGGAATAGGATATGATTTTATCCACGTTCCCACCCCACCCAAATTTATATATGTTATAGCGTGCGGAAATGAGGGTATTTCCACTCCCGCCATGTATAAAGAATACGACAGAAGATTTCCCACCCCTATTTCCAATGATAAGCCATTTTCTTTCACGGGAAAGAGCAGAAAATTAAAACAGGCGTTGGAAAAAGGAGATAAAAAAGAAATCTTTTCTTCTATGTTCAATTGTTTTGAGGAAATTGCCACAGAGCAAATTCCCAAAATTAAAGAAATAAAAGAAATTATGCTTAAAAACAAGGCTGATTTTTCTATGATGAGCGGGTCAGGCCCCTCTGTTTTTGGTATTTTTTCTTCAATGAACGATGCATTAAAAGCGGAAAAAGAATTATTATCTGCAAACGTGTCAGCTTACGCGGTATTTGACGAATAACTCCAACTATTTCGTGAAATATCATTTTATCTGATTAAATTTCATTTATCGGTTAATACTCTTTTCAAACATACAAAAAAAGGAGCGTTGACCATGAAAAAAACAGGTTTATCAAAAGTCTTTATAATAGTAGCTTTACTTACCGCTGCATCTGTTATTCTTTCTCTTGAATATTTTCCTTTCAAAGAAAGAAAAGTGTACACAGAGCTTATCAGACTTCACATTCTTGCAAATTCGGGAAGTGAGGAAGACATTTCTATAAAATACAAGGTAAGAGATGCCATATTGGAAGAAAGCCAATATGTGTTCAAAGAATGCAATTCTTCCAAAGAAGCAAAGGCTTCTATGGAAGAAACGGGAGAAAAAATTGAAGAAATAGCAAACAAGGTACTTCAAGAAAACAAAAAAAGCTATAAAGCCCATGCGGTTTGGGGAAAAGAAACTTATCCTCAAAGAGAATATGACGGGATTACCTTACCCGCGGGAGAATATTATTCTCTCCGAATCCTTTTAGGAAAAGCAGAGGGAGAAAATTGGTGGTGTGTGTTGTTTCCCCCGCTTTGTCTGGGCGCATCAGCGGCAAAAGAAAGCATGGAGTCTGTAGGGATTGAGGGAGAGTCCTTTAAAACCTTTACGGACAGTTCCGTTAAATATAAAATAAAATTCAAGCTATTGGAATGGATTTTCGGGTAGTTTAAAATTCAGGCGGTATTTTTTATGATATACAGAGTTATCGGCAGAAGCGGAAGCGGAAAAACTTCATATATTCTCGAAGCGGTAAAAAGAGCTCATGAAATGGGCAAGGAATGTATCTTCCTCACTCCCGAGCAACAAAGCGTTGATACCGAAAGGGCTCTTTGCGCCCTTTTGGGAAGCGGATATAACCTCACAACAGAAATTCTCAACTTTGAACGTCTGCCCGACAGAGTTTTCAGAGAAAACGGTGGCGTTACTCTTTCAAGAGCGGACAGCAAAACCTTATCTCTTTTTACCGCCCTTGCTTGTGAAAATTCAAAAGACAAGCTTACTGCTTATGAAAGTTCTGCTCTGGATAAAGACTTTACCAAAAAAATATCGGCAACCGTAGACAGAATGGGAAGCAGCGGAATAACTCCCGCGGCGTTACTTAACGCCGCTTCTCTTTTGAAGGGAGAAAATCCTTCTTTTAAAGAAAAGCTATACGATATTGCTCAAATATACTATGAATACACGGAAATTTTGAAAAAAGGCTACGCCGACAGCGTTGGAATACAAAAAAAGCTTTATGAAAGTCTTTCAGAGAAAAATTTCTTTGAAGGAAAAACCGTGTTTATCGACGGATATTATAACTTCACTCCCGCTGAATATCCTATTGTGGAAATGATATTTAAAGGAGCAACGGATACATATATAACCGTTTTATATGACGAAAATGAAAAAAGCGGTATTTTTGACGTTAACAAAGAAACGTTATCTTTAACCGAAAAAATGGGACAAGGGGTAAGGGACATATTCCCCGATAACAAAAGAGAAAGAAGCGAAGGTCTTTCTTTCCTTGAAAAAAACCTTTTCAGAGAAACAAGAATAGGAAATGCTACGGATAATTCCGTTTCAGTTATCTCCTGTAAAACTCCCTTTGAAGAAAGTGACTGCATAGCAAGAGAGATTATCCGACTTATAAAAAACGGATACAGATACAGAGATATATACGTTTCAGCAAGAGATGAATCCCGTTTAGACGGATTTCTTGATGCAGCCTTTAACAGATATAAAATTCCCTTTTATTCCGCAGATAAAGACGAGCTTTCATCAAAAGAGCTTTCTGCGCTGATTTTGTCGCTTCTTGAAATTTCTTTTACAGATTGGTCTACGTCATCAGTTGTTCGTTACGCTAAAACCTCGTTTTCTCCTCTTACAGATAAAGAAACAGACCTTTTATCCATATATGCGGAAAGCTGGAAAATCAGAGGAAAACGTTGGTATGGCGAGGATGAATGGATGATGAATCCGTCGGGATACAAAACCTCTTTTTCAAAGCGCGATGAAGAAATGTTATCCGCAGTTAATTCGGGACGCGAAAAGCTTTTGTTTGCCTTGGAGGCATATACCACGGATTTAAAAAGCAAAAACCTTACCGTAGCAAAGGGTGTCAGAGCAATTTATAATCATTTAATACATATTGGCGCAGATAAAGCCTTGGAAGAGCGCGCCCAAAAGCTTCTTGAAACAGGGAAAGAAGACGAAGCGTTGAAAATTTCTTCCCTTTGGGACAGAGTTATGTCTATTCTCAACACCTTGTATGAAACAGCGGGCAATTTAAAAGTGACCGCAAAACGTCTTCATGACCTAATCCGTCTTATGATGGATGAATACAAGTTAGGCGCAATTCCGGCTTATTCAGACAGCATAGAAGTTGGCAACGCCTCTATAATGCGACCCTCTCATTGTAAGGTTATGATTGTGTCGGGAATGAATGACGGAGTTTTTCCCGCTTCTCCCGAATCCAACGGACTTTTTTCCAATCAGGAAAAGGAATTCTTGCGCTCTGTTGGAATTGAATCGGAAATTTTGCCCGATGAATTTATAAAAAATGAATTTTTGCTTTTCTACAATCTTTGTGCTGCTCCAACCCATGAGCTGATTTTGACTTTTTCTGAAAGCTCCGCGTCAGGCGAAAAAGAAAGAATGTCCACCTTTGCAGACAAAGTTTTGCGACTTATGGGAAATAGTTGCTTCAGAAGATACGAAAAAAAGCCTAAAAGCTTTAAACACAATCGTGACAGTAGCGGAGAAAGCATTGATACGTTTTCTCAAAAGATATCTCTCACTCCCACCGAGCCCGAAAGCCTTAATCTTTCAGCAAGCAGAATTGAAACCTATTTAAAATGCCCCTTTTCATATTATTGCAAATATATTTTATCTTTGGAAAAATACGAAAAGGCTACTTTAAACCCTCTCGACGCTGGAACTTATTTCCACAGCATTATTGAAACCTTTACCAAATCACTTTTTGAAACAGGTGAATTCAAAGGAAAGAATGCAGATGAGATTAAAGACTTTTTAAATAATGCGAATAAAAATTATAAAGACAAGGTTTTCCGCGGGAAAAGTGACAACAGAGAGAATTATTCCTTTGACAAGCATGAATCCGTTATTCTTCCCTTGCTTCAGAATATTAACGATGAATTTGCATCGGGAGGATTTATTCCTGTGGAATTTGAAGGAAAAACCTTCAGCGAATATCAGATAACCGAAAAAACAAAAGCAAAAATGTTTGGCGTGGCAGATAGAATTGACGTGTTT
Source organism: Eubacteriales bacterium (assembly GCA_045649365.1). Taxonomy (GTDB): domain Bacteria; phylum Bacillota; class Clostridia; order Oscillospirales; family CAG-382; genus SIG653. The sequence continues at coordinate 15,487 of JAZRPU010000309.1, forward strand.
GAAAAAGATGGAAAAAAATACGTGAGAGTTATTGACTACAAAACGGGCAAAAGAACTATTTCCGAAAAAGACGTAAAAGACGGTCTTGAAATGCAGATGCTCACTTATCTTTTTTCTCAATGCAAAAACGGTGAAGTCCCTGCGGGAGTTATGTATTTTATATGCGGAATGCCTTCAAAGGGAGAAAAGCTCTTCCAAAGAAACGGGCTTATGCTTGAGAATGACGATGTTAAAGAGGGAATGAAATTCCTTACGGATAACGGACATTTCACAAATAAAAACTTCAAAGACAGAGAAATCTTTGAAGAATTGGAAGAAGCGGTAAAGGAAAACGTTTGTAAGGTTGGAAAAGATATAATTAGCGGGAAAATGGATATTGCCCCGCAAAAGAAAAAAAGCAAAGACCCTTGTAAGTTTTGCAATGCAAAGCTTTATTGCAGAAAAAAGCTGTCGGAGGAATAAAAATGAGTGAAAATAAGAATACACCCAGTTGGACTCCCTCACAAAGCGAAGCTATAAGTAAAAGCGGTGTTCAGCTTCTCGTTGCCGCAGGTGCGGGAAGCGGAAAAACGTCTGTCCTCACTCAAAGAATTTTAGAAAAGCTTTTAGCGGGAAGTGATATTGATAGCTTTTTAGTTGTTACCTTCACCGTTGATTCGGCTGAAGATATGAAAGAAAAGCTAAAGAAAAAGCTTCTTGAAGAGTATTCCAAAGACACGGGAAATAAACATTTGTCAAATCAGATAGCAAAGCTTCCTTTTGCTCAAATCAGCACAATATCTGCTTTTTGTCTTAAACTTGTAAAGCAGAATTTTGCGGTTTTGGGTATTCCTGCGGGGGTAAGAATTGCCGACGAGGGCGAAACGGAAGAGCTTATGGAAGAAGCTATCGAAACCCTTTTAGACAAATGCTTCAATGACAACAATGAGGATTTATATAAAATTTTAAACGATTCCGCTTGTCGCGGAAACGAAAACAGATTAGCGGAATATCTTTACGCTATATATTATAAAAAGTTAAGAGTACACCCCAATTACATAAAAAAGCTTACCTCCCTTTCGGAACAATTCTCTGAATATGCTTCAAGCATTGAAGATACTTCATCATTTTTTAAGGGAGAAATTGGAGAGCTTCTTTCAAAAACGGTGAATTACATTTGTTCCCGCCCACATAATGAGCTTAAAGCCATGAAAGAGTTGGGAGAATCAGGCGGGGATGCGCTTTCCGAAATTACCAACCGCTACGTTGATTATTTTGAAGCGGGAGAAGCGTTGGCAAAGGAACACAAATTCCTTGAAAGCTCGGAAGCTTATAAAAACGCCTCCGATTTATACACAAACGGTTGGAGAAAGAAAATCATTTATCAAGCTCTTGACAATGAGGAAAAAAAAGCGTATGATGAGTTAAGAAAATCCACCCGTGATAAAGCAGATATGGCGTCGGACTTCCTCTGTTCTCTCAATAACGATTTTGCAGAAGACACAAAAAGATGTGCGGAGCTTATGGAATCCTTTGTAAGCTTGATAGTAGAGCTGGACAGCATATTTGCTTCTTTGAAAAAAGAAAAGGGAGTTTTAGACTTTACAGATGCAGAACAATTTGCATATCGTCTTCTTATGGACGAAGAGGGAAACCCTACTCCCCTTTGCAAAGAAATTTCTGCTTCAACACAAGAAGTTCTCATTGATGAATATCAAGACACAAACCCTTTGCAAGACGCTATTTTCTCTGTGCTCGCTTCTCATGATAATCGATTCATGGTAGGCGACGACAAACAGAGCATTTATAAATTCAGAAATGCTTATCCTGTCATTTTTAATAACTACAAAAAAACTTTTAATACGGAAAAAGCCTCTCTTATTTTGTTGAGAGAAAATTTCCGTTGCTCGAAAGAAATTATAGACTTTACGAATCATGTTTTTAATTTTCTTTGGGGAGAAGCTTACAAAAAAGAAGAGCTTATTTTTGCAAAAAAATCAGATAACCCAAAAGAAAATGAAGTAACGGTGAAAACCTTTATAACGAAGCTGAAAAACAAAGAATCCACCGTTTATGAAGCAAGATATATTGCCGATGAAATTTTGTCGCTTTCAAAAAACTACATAAAAGAAAACGGAGAGCCTCTCAATTTTTCTGATATTGCCGTTTTAATTCCCGTTGCAAAGGATATAGCGGATATCTTTATAGATGAATTTAGAAAAAAAGGTATTCCCGTATCTTCTAAAAAGCAGGGACTTTTAATACATGAGCCTGAAATAAAGGTTTTGCTTTCTATTCTGAAAGCTATAAATAATCCACAAGAAGACGTCCCCCTTGCCTCCGCAATGAACAGCTTTTTCTTTGGCTTTACCGCCAATGAGCTGGCTAAAATAAGAGAGGTTAAAGATTCATCTCTTTGGGGAAGCGTTTTGAGTTGTTGCAGAGATAGAAAAATCTTCCCCCAATTAACTCTCAAAAGCAAAAGAACAATTAAAATCAAAACAAAAAGATTAATTTCTATGCGAAAATCCTGCGAAGACGAACTGAAAATCAAATGCAGAAGGTTTGTAGAAAAGCTTAATCAGTTAAGAGAAAAAGCAAGGAATGAAGAATGCAAACAGCTTATCTGGGAGCTTTTGGAAAACGAAGGCATTTTAGCTCAAATGGAAAGTGAAGCTGAGGGAGAAATAAAAAAAGGAAATTTACTTCTTCTTTACAGCGAAGCTATATCTTTTGGAAAGCGGGAATATAAAACCCTCTCTTCTTTCCTTAAGCATACAGAAAAGCTTACCGCACAAACTTATTCTCCTCAAGGAATAAACTCCGTTTCTGTTATGACAATTCACTCCTCAAAGGGATTGGAGTTTCCCGTTTGCTTTTTGGCAAATGCGGGGAGACAATTAAAAAGCGTGTTCCCCGGTGCAAAAATGCCTATAGTAGACATGAAAGCGGGAATTTTAACTCCCTTGCGCCACGAAGAGTTTTCATCAAAAGAGCCCGTTTTATATAAATGCTTGGAAATAATGGAAAGTCCTGAAGAACTGGCAGAAGAAAAAAGAAAGCTTTACGTTGCCTTGACAAGAGCAAGAGAAAAGCTTTACGTTGTAGGCTCGTCGGCAGAGAAGTATTCTTTAAGAAACTCATCTCCCGACGATGAAACCAACTATTTAAGCTGGATTTTAACTGCAAAACCAAAAGGAATATATATTGAAGAAGAATTGATTCCGACGGAAGAAGCGGAAGAAGATTCTATTTTCATGGAAAACGAAGAATTTTCAACCGTTGAAGAAGATGAAACGGAGGAATTTGTTTATCCCTATGAAACGGAAATAAACATTCCAAGAAAGCTTTCTGTTTCAGAATTAAAAAAAGCATCGGGAGATGAATACATTCAATCTGTAAGAAAAAGAGATTTTCTCACAGTTCCTCCCTTTGCTCTTGAAACTCAAAGAGTTTCCGCTACCGAAATCGGAACAGCAAATCACACGTTTATGCAGTTTGCATCCTTTGAAAATTGCATTAAATTTGGCGTAGAATACGAAGCTCAACATCTTCTTTTAACGGATATGCTCACAAACGAGCAATACGGAATGTTGAATTTCAAAAACCTCAAAAACTTTTTTTCAAGCGAAATTTGGAAAAAAATCCAAAGCTCAAAAAAAGTTTACCGTGAAAAACGATTCACCATTTCAGACAATTCATCAACGCTTTTAGGCGAAGGAAACGAAACTGTACTTGTTCAAGGCGTTATCGACTTGTTTTTTGAAAACGAAGACGGAACATATACCGTTGTTGACTATAAAACAGACAAAGCCCGCGCGGGAGATGAAAACATTCTTGCAGAAAGATACAAGGGGCAAATTTCTTACTACGCAAAGGCTGTGGAGGAAATAACAGGAAAAGAAGTTTCTGCGGGAATTATTTATTCCTTTGCTTTAGGAAAGGAAATTCCCGTTGAATTACACTAACTCTGTGTTCATTACACGCTCCCCCTTCCGAAGCACAGCGTAAAATTCACTACAGATTCTCCAAAGGGAAAGGATGATATAAAGTGGCAAATAAACAAACGCTCAAAAGAGCTCCAAAGAAAACCACAGATTCAAAAAACACAAAAGAGAAAAAATCTTCTAAAAGCAATAATAGCGGAAACGCTCAAAAGGAAACAAATCAACCTGTAAACTATTTAGTTTGGGTAATTGTATTCACCGTTATAGGCTTGGTTATTTTCCTCTCTATAATTGTTGATATAGTTTCTCATATAAATGGAGAAACTGCCCTTTTGGGATATTTAACAAAACCTATTATGGGACTTTTTGGAATATGTACCCCCGCTATAGGAGCATATTCTCTCATATTTGCTTATTTTTGTTACAAATACAGAGATGACCAATACACAAAAAACGCGAAAACAGTTTTAATGATTTTAAACGTTGTTTTCCTTTTGGGAACTCTACATATAATAAGCAATTTCTTCAATGAAATCCCCGTTTCCATTAAATCCTTCTGGACAAGCGGAACAGATTGGAACGGATGCGGAGTAATCGGCGGATATTTAGGCTGGTTTTTAAGTAAGCTTTTGCATGTTTCCGTAGGATTCGTTTTTGGTGTTGTTGCATTCACCGTTTGCGCTGTTTTCTTTTTCGGTGGCTCTCCCCTTTCCTTACTTAAATCTGCAGGAAAGAAAATAAAACATTTTTTCAGATACGTTTTTCTTCAAACGAAAAAATCCTTGGAAGATAAATCGAAAAACAAGGAAAACGAGGAAAAGAAACCTACTGCTTTTGTAAAAACAGAAAGGGAAAAACCAAACAAAGAGCAACAAAAACCCGCGATAGAAAACAAACCCACGGAAAAACCCGTTTATGAAACCGTATCAGAGGTAAAAAAAGAGGAAGAAAAGCCTATTGACCCCGTTCCCCAAAAGAACAGAACGGAAAACTACGTTACGGGAAGCATTTATGATGCACCTATCAGTACTTATAATTCAAAAAAGGAAGAAGATATTCCCAAAGAAGAAGCTGACAACAAAGACAAGATAAAAAACAAATTCGGCTTCAGAATGGGCAGAGAAGCAAAAGATGACGGAACAGCTACAGAGGATATCCCTTATGATACCGACGAAACCGTGAAAGAAGAAGACTTTTCTTCCGTAAGCGGTGAGCAAAAAGAAGTTATTCCATCAGAAGAAATAGAACATCCCGCTTATATCTTTCCTCCAATGGACTTGCTTGAAAGAGGCTCTGAAGAAACTACCTTCAACACAAACGAGGTAGAGCAGAAAAAAAGAATTCTTCTTGCAACCCTTGAAGCTTTTAAGGTTAAAGCAGACGTAGTTAACATTAGCTGTGGACCTACTATCACAAGATACGAAATAGAGCCTGATATGGGCGTCAGCGTTAAATCCATTGAAAAGCTGGGAAAAGATTTGGCTTTAAGACTTGCGGCAAAATCACTTCGTATAGAGGCGCCAATCCCAGGAAAATGTGCTGTTGGTATTGAAGTTTCAAACACCGACCGTCTTACCGTAAAATTAAGAGATATTTTAGATTCACCAGTTTTTAAAGACCATAAAAGCAAGCTTTTCTGCTGTCTTGGTGTTGACGTTGCGGGAAATGCCATTTATCTTGATATCCCTAAAATGCCCCACTTGCTCATAGCGGGTGCAACGGGTATGGGTAAATCCGTTTGTCTTAACTGTCTGATAATTTCACTTTTATACAGAGCAAGTCCACAAGACGTCAAACTTATACTTATTGACCCTAAAAAAGTTGAATTCAGCCACTATGCTGATATTCCCCACTTGCTTGCCCCCGTTGTTACAAACATAAATAAATGTGCAGGTACGCTTAACTGGGCTGTTGCGGAAATGGAAAGAAGATACGATATCTTTGAATCCCACAGCTTGAGAAATCTGGAAGAATATCAAGTTCAAACAGCAAATGACCCCGAGGCTGAAAAATTAGCATCTATTGTTATTGTAATTGACGAGCTTGCTGACTTGATGATGCAAGCGGGCGCAGAAGTAGAAAACTCCATCTGCCGTCTTGCTCAAAAAGCTCGTGCGGCGGGTATGTATCTCATTTTAGGTACACAAAGACCCTCCGTTGACGTTATTACAGGATTGATTAAAGCAAATATCCCCTCAAGAATCTCTCTTGCTGTTACTTCTCAAGTTGACTCCCGAACGATTCTTGATACAGCGGGTGCTGAAAATCTTCTTGATAAAGGTGATATTCTCTTTGCCCCCGCAGGTGCAAGAAAAGCACTTCGTGTTCAGGGCGCATTCGTAAGTACAAAAGAGCTTAACTCCATTTGCGAATTTGTTCGTCACAATTCTGTTCCTCAATACGATAAAGACGTTGTGGAAAAAATCAACGTTGCGGCAGAGCAATGCGGAAAGAACAAAAAAGGAAAATCTGCAGATACTGCCGAGGCAGGAGAAACAGATACAAAAGATTTGGAGTTGATGATTGCCGCTTTGGAGGTAGGCTTCGAGCAAGGAACTATTTCCACCTCCTACATTCAAAGAAGACTTTCCTTTGGATATGCCAAAGCCGCAAGAGTTGTGGATATGCTTCAACAGCATGGGTTTGTAAGCCCTCCCGACCCTGTTAATAAGTTGAGAAAAATTATAATTTCACCTCAAGAATTTGCAGAACTGAAGCTCAACGGAAAAACTTCTCAAAACAAAGACGGAGGTGAAGAATAATGAAAAAAATCAAATTCATTTTCCCCGCTTTAATTCTTGTTTTCTCCATTTTTCTGTCTTCTTGTGCAAGCCCTGTCAGCTACAGCGTGGATAAAGAGCATGAAGACAAAATAAAAGTCATATATAATATGATAAGCGGACTTTTGGAAAACGATTCAAAGCTTTATTTAAGCACAATTGAGCCTGAATATATAAACAACGTTAAAAAGGTTGTTGATACTTTAGGCAGACAATATTTTGAAGCAGAAAACTTTGACGACCTTATTAACTCATTTTTCGTGCAAAATTCAGCAACGCTTGAATCAAACTACGGAAAAAACATTAAAGTTAATATTTCCTTCAATAACGTGAAAGAAGGCTCTAAAGAAGACCTTGATGCAGTTTTTGACGATTATTCGGTTTCCTACAAGCTTCCTACAGATAAAATTAAAACTGTTTGGAAGGTTTCCGTTAAGCTTAATATCCACGGTTCATCATATTCGGGCGAAAACGATTGTAATTTCACATTGCTTGAAATGACAGAAGGAGAAATTTATCTCCATCCCGATAGCTTTTTATATTCTTTCTAATTCTTAAGCAGAAAGGACATTAACTTATGGATTTTTTAATTGCCCTTTTATACGGAATAATCGAAGGAATAACCGAATGGTTACCTGTAAGCAGTACGGGACATCTTATAATTTTTGAAAATATATTACCCTTTACTGCTGTATCCGACGATTTTCTTGAAATGTTCAGAGTAGTTGTTCAGCTTGGAGCGATTCTTGCGGTTGTTACTATATTCTGGAAAAAGATTTTCCCCTTTGATTTTTCAAAGAACAGAAAAAGCTTTTTAAACCTTAAAATATTCACCCTTTGGATTAAAATAATCGTTGCTTGCGTTCCCGCGGCAATAGTAGGACTTTTGTTCGACGATATGCTTGAAGCGATTTTCTATAATCCTCTGACCGTTTCCATAAGTCTTGCGTTTTTTGGAATTGTTTTTATAATTGTTGAATCCTTAAATAAAAACAAATCCTACTCCGTTGATTCTTCATATAACATTACATATAAGCAAGCTTTCATAATTGGAATGTTTCAGCTTATAGCCGCCATATTCCCAGGCACGTCACGTTCGGGAGCGACTATAATTGGTGCTTTGATTTTAGGTGTTTCCAGAACTGCCGCGGCGGAATTTACTTTCTTTTTGGGAATACCCGTTATGTTTGGGGCAAGTCTTCTTAAAATCGCAAAATTCGCTCTCGAGGGAAACAAAATGTCGGGAAACGAATGGATGATTATGATTGTGGGCTTTATCGTTGCATATTTAGTTTCCGTTGTTGCAATACGTGGACTTATGGCATACGTTAAAAAACACGACTTCAAGCTTTTCGGTTGGTATAGAATTATACTTGCCATTGGCGTTATTATTTACTTTGCCCTTATTTCAAAACAAGGATTGATATAATTTTTAAAGCTCCTGCACCGCGGGAGCTTTTTTATTCAACATTTTCTCTTTTTTCTCATATACTGTTAGAAAACAAAAGGAGAATCTGTGTGTTTAATTATAATAATTCTTTTTATAACTCAAAGTATATTCAAAACGAAAATCAAAGCTTATCCTCTTTTATGAAAAAACCGCCAAGTGCCTGGGCAAGTGTTCGAGGGAATGAACAGTATCCTGCTTTAAAAGGAACGGTGCGGTTTTATCAGATGAGCAAAGGAGTTCTTGTCGTTGCAGAATTTGACGGATTACCAAAAGGAGAAACACCTTGTCAAAGTCCGATTTTTGCTTTTCACATTCATAGTGGCACGTCTTGCGAAAATGGTGGAAATGTTCCACCTATGCAAAATGGGGGTAGCGTTCCACCTGTGCAAAATGGGGGAAACGTTCCGCCTATGCAAAATGGGGGAAACGGAGGAGTCGATGCATTTCCCAATTCCCACACTCATTATAATCCCCACAATTGTCCGCACCCGTATCATGCGGGCGATATGCCCCCTCTTTTTGGCTCTAATGGATACGCTTTCCTCACCTTTGTAACATCTCGTTTTACGGTGAATGAAATTATCGGAAAAACTGTTATTATACATTCATCCCCTGACGATTTCTCCACACAACCATCAGGAAATTCGGGAGAAAAAATCGCTTGCGGTGTTATAGTTGCAAGATAAGTACATTGGTTTTTCATTCCGATTTTACTTGTGACTGACATTATTTCTTCACACTGAACAATACCTCTTTTTCACATGAAAAAAGCAAGCTCTCATCTGAAACTAAAAAATCGAAAAAAAAATAAAAAAATTAAAAAAAGGTATTGACAAACGTAAAATTTGTGGTATAATGAATAAGCTTTCAGGTGAGAGCAACCCTTAATTTAATAAATGCGGCCGTGGCGGAACTGGCAGACGCGCACGTTTGAGGGGCGTGTGGGCAACCGTATGGGTTCAAGTCCCATCGGCCGCACCAGAAAAAGACAAGTTTCAATAGAAGCTTGTCTTTTTCAATAATATCCGTTCCCGTCAGAACGTGATATATCTTCAATATGATATCCACCTATGGTGGATGATATAACGGATATTATATCATATTTGTAGCGTAAGTGATACATTATTAAAACATCATGATTATTGAAATAGAATCTGTTTATGGCGATACGATAATACACGGACAATATTATAACAACCACCAATTAAAATCTATTGTAAAAGATTTATTAACCTATGTAGATGAATCCGAATTTGTTTCTGCATTTTGTAAAAGATACGGCTTTGAGTTAATTGACCGCAAAAGCATTAACGCTGATTATATAATCGATTTGGACACACACAAGGTTATTAAACCGAAACATTGAGTTACAAATGCCCTTTTAAATTTTAAAAAACCTCTTTTACCTTAAAGAGAGGTTTTTTCTTATGCTCATACCGCCTTCGGCAGAAAGAACGGTTGTCGGGGGCGTTTTTTTTGCGTTTAGTTGAAAATTTCATAGTTTTGCGGTATAATCGGTTCAATAAATAAGAATTTTACCGCGAGTTATCTAGTGTAGAAAGAAAAAGCAACTGTCGGTTGACACATTGAAAGCCTTCGGTTGGTGGTATGTAACCGTGTTCTTTGATACAATAATGACACAATGAAGCACGGCGCTTTACGAAAATTTTAAACGAGGTATTTTTATGATTCTAGCTGACAAAATTATCAGATTACGAAAAAAGAACGGATGGTCACAAGAGGAACTTGCCAACAAGATGAACGTATCCCGACAAGCTGTTTCCAAGTGGGAGAGCGCGCAGACAATTCCCGATTTAGAAAAGATATTGCTGCTTGGCGCGTTGTTCGGTGTTACAACGGACTATCTTTTAAAAGACGAGATTCAGGAAGAAGAATTTTCAAACAATAATTCTTCAGATACAACTGTAAAGAAGATTTCCATTGAAGAAGCCAATACATATCTTGAACAGAGGAAACGCGCCTCTTGGCGTATTGCTCTTGCTACGTTCTTATGTATCCTTTCACCCATTGCTCTTATTGTATTGATTACGTTATCAGAGCTACCAAATCCGATTATGACGGAAACAACTGCGGGTGTGGTTGGGTTAGTTATGCTGTTTGCATTTATTCTATGTGCCGTTCCGATCTACATTTACTGTGGATTTAAGAATGAGCCGCATGCCTTCCTTGATAAGAATATTCCTTTTATGCTTGAATATGGCGTAAAAGGAATGGTGACAGAAAGGAAAAAGAAGTTCAGAGATACTTATATCAAATTCAACATTATAGCTACTTGTGTGTGCATCTTCTCTCCAATTCCATTGATTATCTCCGTCTTTACAGAAAATGAGCTTCTTGTTATAATGATGCTCGCGGTTTTAATGATTGTGGCGGGAATAGGTGCAAGTATTTTCATTGTTGTGGGCGTTCAAAACGCAAGCATGCAGAAACTCTTGAAAGAAGGAGAATTTACTGTGAGCGAGAAAAAGAGAACGAGCGTAAAAGAGGCAGTAGGCTTTGCCTATTGGGGTATTCTGACGGCGATATTCCTTGCTTGGAGTTTCCTTACAAATCATTGGCATATCTCTTGGTTGGTATATGCAATAGGCGGCGTTTTGTTCCCAATAGTAATGTGTATATGCAATCTTATTGCCGATAAACAGAAGAAAGACTAAAGGATAATCAAATTCCAATTTGTCGAATAGAGCAACTACAATACTTTTGGTCGTTTTTACCACCACTTATATACCGTTGGTCGCTCTTTCGCAACAGAAAAGGAACTTTTCTGTTTATCCAAGCCGCAGGCTTGGCATATCATCACCGTGCGAAGCCACAGTTCGCGCCAGGCACAAAGGAAAAAGGAAAATGAAAAAATCGGGCAACAATAAATCAAGGAGTTTTTGGAACTTCTTTCTGCAACTTTTCGGAATTGTTTTTTTAGGGTTTTCTTTATGTAACATTTTCGCTGTCACAACAGATTGCCTTTTTAATGGTTTTGGTCTGTTTTTTACCAGAATTTGCGAGTTACCATACTTACTTTACTTGTTTTTTTCCTTAATCATATCGGCAGTTTTAGCCTTTGTTATATGTAGAAAGACCAAATAATCGATTTGGACACACACAAGGTTATTAAACCGAAATATTGAATTACAAATTCCCTTTTAAATTTTTAAAAACCTCTTTTATCTTTAAAGGCAAGAGAGTTTTTTTGTATGTTGGCGTTATTTTCAATTATAAACGTTTTAGTATTATCCACCCAAACCCTCTGAAAACAATACTATATAAAAGCGTCAGAAAAAAATTTTATAAAATCTCAAGAACACTATTGACAATCACTTGACTGTATAGTATTATATATCCAGACACCAATAGTTTGGGGGGATTAGATGATAAAAAAATATCCCGGAACGACCATAGAAGTTCTTACAATGCAAAAAGGCAGTTCAAGATTACTCTTTGACGGTATTTTTGCGACGGGAGGAATAACACTTTCGCAAGTTTCCAACATGACGGGGCTTGAACCGTATCTTATTCAAAATTGGGTCAAGCGAAAATTTGTTAGTTCGCCTTCAAAAAAATTATATTCCAGACAGCAATTCGCCAGAATTATTATCATAAACATGTTAAGGGAATCGTTGCAGATTGAATCTATCTGTAATCTTATACAGGTAATAGGCGGTGAGCCTGATGATGAGTTTGACGATTTAATAAAAGATAACGAGCTTTACCATAGATATTGTGATATGATTTGCGGTGAAGAAATTAATTCGTCTGATAAATCCGCGGTTTTTCAGGCGGCGCAAAAGGCGGCAGAGGGTTTTGAAGAAAAAAATCCCGCCGAAAAGCAAAAGCTTGTAAGAATATTGGAAATTATGTTCTATGCACACACAGCATCAAAGCTTCGTGACTCTGCAAAAGAGTTACTTTCGACTTTGAAATAAAAAATTCAAAAGGTGGTAAACTTTAATGTTTTTAATTGAATTTTGGAATTCTTTAAACTTGGCATCGCAAATCTTTTATTGTATTGCTATTCCCGCAACTCTTGTTCTGCTTATACAGACAATATCTATGTTTTTAGGATTAGATGACGGTATTGACGGTGAAGTTGAAATCGATTCGCCCAACGCCAGCTTTGACGGTGAGATAGACGTTGACGTTGATGGCGATGGTATTGACGATGCAATTGATGCAAACATAGAAGACATCGATGGTATTGACAGCCTGCACATTTTTACAATGAGAGGAATTATAGCTTTCTTCGTTATATTCGGTTGGGTTGGCGTTGTAATGCAGTCCGGCGGAATTAATCTTCCGCTCACGTTAGTTGTTGCAACGGTTTGCGGTTTTGCAATGATGTTGCTTATCGCCTACTTATTCAAATCAGTTATGAAGCTTAAAAGCAACGGTGCTACAGACAATCGTAACGCTTTAGGGTCAGCGGGAAAGGTTTATCTCACCATACCTCCCTCACGTTCAGGCGAGGGCAAAGTAAATATTATGCTCCAAGGAGCATACGTTGAAAGAAACGCTGTTACCGACGAAACAGAAGCCATACCTACAGGGTGTGAAATAATCGTCATCGGAACAAGCGGACAAACAAATTTAGTTGTTAAGCGTAAATAAAAAAATAAATAAACATAAAAATTGGAGGAAAATTTCATGAATCCAGAAATCATCATTTTAATTTCCGCAGTTGTACTTGTTCTGGTATCCTTTATCGTTTGGATATGTTCAAGGTACAAAAAATGTCCTTCCGACAAAATCATGGTAGTTTACGGGTCTATCGGCAAAAACAAAGACGGCTCAAACCGTAGTGCAAAATGTATTCACGGTGGTGCAGAATTTATCATTCCCGTTTTCCAATCATACGCATATTTAGACCTTACTCCCATTTCCATTCAGGTTGACTTGAAAAACGCTCTTTCAAAGCAGAACATCCGAATTGACGTTCCTTCAAGATTTACCGTTGGTATTTCCACCGAGCCAGGTGTTATGCAAAACGCCGCAGAAAGACTTTTAGGTCTTAAGCTTGTAGAAATCCAAGAACTTTCAAAAGATATCATCTTCGGTCAATTACGTCTTATTATCGCTACAATGGATATTGAAGAAATCAATACCAACCGTGATAAATTCCTCGCAGCTGTAAGCGAAAACGTTGAAACCGAGCTTAAAAAGATAGGTCTTCGTCTTATCAACGTTAACGTTACCGACATTAGCGACGAATCCGGATACATAGCCGCTCTCGGTAAAGAAGCCGCCGCAAAAGCTATCAACGACGCTAAAAGGAGCGTTGCTGAACAAGACAGAGAAGGTTCTATTGGTGAAGCAAACGCTAAAAAGGAACAAAGAATTGAAGTATCCAAGGCTGATTCACTTGCTATTGAGGGTGAAAACGAAGCTAAAATGAAAATCGCAATGTCTGATGCGGCTTTGAAAGAAAAAGAAGCAGAAGCATTGAAAATTGCAACTACTGCTGAAAAAACACAAGCCGCAAAAGCCTTGGAAGAAGCTTATGCCGCAGAGCAAGCAGCGGAAAGAGCAAGACGCGACAAAGAACAAGCTACTTTGGAAGCGGACATTATCGTTCGTGCAGAAGCAAGAAAGAGAGAATTGGAGCTTGAAGCTGAAGCAGAAGCTGAACAAATCCGTAGAAAAGCACAAGGTGAAGCTGATGCTATTTACGCCAAAATGGAAGCTGAAGCTCGCGGTGCTGAAGAAATACTTAAAAAGCAAGCTGCAGGTTTTGCAGAAGTTGTTAAATCTGCAGGCGGTGATGCTGATGCCGCACTTAAACTTCT
>JAZRPU010000310.1:0-3058 GCA_045649365.1 Eubacteriales bacterium
GATGTTTGGCGACCTTGGAAACGTTTATTTTTATATTCGCAAAAATGATTTAAAAGAAAGAAATTTCAACAATGCATGGCTTGTTGTTCAATGTGGATAATGGCGGTTTAACTTGCTTTTAAAAAAACTGGTCTTTTTAAAAAAAGTATTGCAAATGGAAATTCGTTGTGCTATAATTACGGAAAAGCAGTTGAACTCGCTGTTTATTCATGGACGATTAGCTCAGCTGGTAGAGCACTCGCTTGACGTGCGAGTGGTCAGGGATTCGAGTTCCTTATCGTCCACCAATTGAAATCCGACGTTGCGGCTTTTTAACCGATTCGTCGGATTTATTTAATTTAAAAAGATTTTGCGGAAGAAGAGGAGAAAAATATGGGAAGGGCTAAAAAGAAAAATAATATTTCAAAGGAAAAAAGAAAAGAGACTTCTCAAAATTCCCTTGGATTGGGTTTTTTTGTTATTCCTCTTGTGATTCTTATGTTCGCTATAGCTTTGATAGTAACGATATTGGAAGACCGCACCTATATCTACGTTTCACCTGCTTTAAAAAACTATCAACCCATGGAAAAAACGGAAGACAAACTCCTTGATAATTATTATCTTGACGAGCATGAGCTTTTTTATGACGAAAAGCGCTTTCAACTGATAAATGAATATACTGAATATTTGTATGATAAAACAGGAGTTCGCGTTTTTCTTTGGACAACGTCGGTTTATGAGGGCGATGGAAAATATAACGTGCCTTCTGAAGAAGAAGCGGAGCAAACGTGTAAGGAAATACAGCAATCTTTGTCTGAATACGGTATAGACGTTGTTCTTATGTTTACTACTACGGATACAGGCTTTGCCTCGTTTACCTATGCTACCGATGAGGTGAAAGAAACCTTTGGCGACGAATTTGAAAAAATGCTGAAGCAATATCTTGTTCGCAATTATAATACCGTTGGGGAATATGACGATTTGTTTATTTTTTCATATAAGAATTTGGCTGACAGATTAATGGGAGGAATTACATCTCCTTTGACCTTGTATGTTGAAAATCTGAAAGTTTGTATTATCGGTACAGTGGTTTTGGTTGTTTTGATAGTATCAGTTATTTTTTATAAAAAGGTTGGAAGAAAATCATAAGAGCAATTTTGAGCGAAAGAATGATTCTTTCAACGTTTGGAGATTTAATGAGAAGAATTAATAAAACGAAAGTAATAAAATTCATATTGTGGATTTTTTCAATTGTTATTTCTGGGCTTGTATTGCTGGCGGGAATACACATTTTTCGCAAATTTGGTGCAGACCCTGACGCGTGGGCTGAATATCTTCGCTCTTTTGGAGTTTTTTCTGGAGTGGCGTTGTTGGCGTTTCAGGTGCTTCAGGTTTTTGTAGCCTTTATTCCGGGGGAGTTGGTTGAGATTGTTTCGGGGTTGATATTTCATCCCGTTATTGCTTGTGCTATTTGTTATGTCGGAATTTTCTTGGCATCTGCTTTAATTTTCTTTTTGATGAGAAAGCTGGGGAAGAGGTTTTCTAAAATTTTTGTTTCAGGAGAAAAGCTTCGCTCTCTTCGTTTTATCAATACTAAAGATAAACTTAAAAAAACGGTGTTCTTGTTGTTTCTCATCCCTGGAACTCCTAAAGATTTGCTGACGTATTTTTTTGCTCTTGCACCTATAAAATATTTTGACTTTTTTGTGATTACCGCTTTTGCCAGAATTCCGTCTGTAATATCTTCTGTTCTTGGTGGCAGACTTGTGGGAGAAGAAGAGTATGGAAAAGCAATTGTTCTTTTTGTTATTACTGCTGCGGTGAGCGTTGCTGGACTTGTTTCCTATGATGCTTTGAGAAAAAAGCTGGAAAAGAGGAGAAAAGAACGAGTAAATGCCAAAGTACGCTTTCGACTTATGTTTCAAAAGAAAAAAGAAAAAAGTCGGATTTTAAAGATAAAAAGCTTTATTATCAGGAACAAAATTAAAGCGCATAATCTTAAAATAAAGAAGACAAAAAGCGGCTCTGTTTTAAGACCAACTAAACTATTTAATGCTTCAAAAAAGTATATATAACGCATAGATTTCCTTTGAATGACTTCGTCTGAAAAATGGCGGAGTTATTTTTTGTTTAAAATGTGCAAATTGAATTTTGGGGATTTACTTATGAGAAAATATTATTCATACATTCTTTTTTTGATTGAAAAATATATGAGATTTATATATAATGAAAAAACGTGTTATTCAGCCTTTGCTTAAAAAATCGAGAGCTGAAAACGTGGTGCTAATTGAAATTATGTATATTTTTTCTGAAAAAAGGAAATTTTTCAATGATAAAGTGATGTAAAAAATCATTAAATGAACGCGTTTTTGTGCAACTTGCACAAAAATTGAGTTTATAATTTTACGTTCTGGGTTATCTGTTAACAAATAGTTTGCTTAAATATCTTGAAAGGAAAATACTTGTATGATAAAATTTAAATGAAGAAAAAAGGTTCATTTTCTCTTCGCTTTGAGAGAAAATGATATTCAAAAATAATTAAGGAGACGCTTTATGAAAACACTTAAAGTTTTACTTTCAGCTTTATTAGTTTTTGCTTTTTGCCTTTCTGCTTTTTCTTATGTAGCTCCAGAGTCTAAAGCAGCAGGCGTAACATTCTTCATTGACGTTGGTCACGGCGGTCAAGACCCAGGTGCTTTAGGACCTGGTGGACGCCAGGAAGCAGTAGACGTTCTCAATCTCTCTCTCAGAGTTGCGGAAATAATTGCTCCTTATGCCACTTACAAACTTTCCCGTACAACCGCACTCTCTTCCACAACAGATTTTACCCTTTCCCAAAGAAGTTCTATGGCAAACAACAACGGTGCTAAATACTGCATAAGTATACATAGAAACTGTTACTCTGACTCCGCAGCAAAGGGTCTTGAGGTTTGGTGGAGTGAATGGACACAGTCATACAACACCACAGCTTGTAAAAACTTTGCTCAATTAGTATATGATAACGTTATGGAACAAGTTCCCGTTTGGACCAGAAGAGGACTTAAATCCGGCGTTAAACTTCACATGACAACATACCCCA
>JAZRPU010000311.1:0-5622 GCA_045649365.1 Eubacteriales bacterium
CTCAAGAAAGAGCTTTATGACGAAATGTATCGTGATAAACTCAACAAATCGTTGGATGAATATTGGCAAAAAGCAATAGATGAAGCTACCGTTATAAAATTCCCCGACGGAATTATTGATGATTACGTCGAAGCGTATGTAGATTACTATTCTCAATATGCGGCATTGTATGGAGTTGAATTAGAACAATTTTTAGGAATGACAGTTGAAAAATTCAAAGAAGAATGCCAAAAGAATGCAGAAGCTCAATATAAAAGCAACATGGTACTGTATGCAGCTATGTATGAGGAAGAATACGATTCTAACATTAAAGAAGAGGAATATAACCAATGGCTTGAGCTCCAAGCAGAAATAATGGGAATGAGTGTTGAAGCATTTACACAACAATACAGTGAAGAAACGCTTCAAGCAACTTACATTTTCGAAACATTCAGAAATTATCTCTACGAAGCACGAACAGAAATTGAGCCTACAATCTCTGAAGAATCAGAACAAGTTTCAGAATAAATTTCCACGGAGGAAAAAACAAATGACAAACATTTCAAAAAACATTAAAGCTCTTACATTATATGGAATTGAAAAAGGATTACTTTCTAAACAAGACGAGATTTTCACTCAAAACAGATTATTGGAAATCATGAGCGAAGACTCGTTAGATGAAATCGACTGTTGTGAATCCATAGAGCTTGAATCAATTCTCAAAGAACTTTGTGATGCAGCGGTAGAAAAAGGTTTAATTGAAGATTCAATTACTCACAGAGATCTTTTTGATACAAAATTAATGGCAGCTCTCCTTCCCCGCCCAAGTGAAGTTATTAAAACATTCTGGGAAAAATATAACCAATCTCCCGAAGCTGCAACCGAATATTATTATAACTTCAGCAGAAACACCGATTACATAAGAACATATCGTATTAAAAAAGACTTAAAGTGGACTGTTGATAGCGAATATGGTGATATTGACATTACTATAAATCGTTCAAAGCCCGAAAAAGATCCCAAAGCAATTGCAGCCGCAAAATCCATGAAACAAAGCGGATATCCAAAATGTTTGTTATGTGTTGAAAACGAAGGATATGCAGGAAGAATTAATCACCCTGCAAGAAATAATCATAGAATTATTCCCTTGACAATCAACGATACTCCTTGGATGCTTCAATACTCACCTTACGTTTATTACAACGAGCATTGTATTGTATTTAATTCAAAGCACGTTCCTATGAGCATTAACGATGAAACGTTCAAAAAACTTTTGGATTTTGTTGAATTATTCCCCCACTACTTTGTTGGCTCTAATGCAGATTTACCCATTGTAGGTGGCTCAATTCTTACCCACGACCATTTCCAAGGCGGAAGATATGAGTTCGCAATGGCAAAATCTCCTATTGAAACAAAGCTCACTTTCAAAAATTTTGAAGACGTTGAAAGCGGTATTGTTAAATGGCCAATGTCAACAATAAGAATTCGTCATAACGATAAAAATCGTCTTTGCCAATTAGCATCTAAAATCCTTGCAGCATGGAGAAAATATTCAGATGAATCCGCGTTTGTTTTTGCAGAAACCAACGGAGAGCCCCACAATACAATAACTCCTATTGCAAGAATGAAAGACGGAAAATTTGAGCTTGACCTTGTACTCCGAAATAATATTACAACCGAAGAACATCCCATGGGAGTTTATCATCCTCACGCTGAACTTCATCACATCAAGAAAGAAAACATTGGTCTTATTGAAGTTATGGGATTGGCTGTTCTTCCGGCAAGACTTGTTTCGGAAATGGAAGCAGTTGCAGAAGCTATTATCAACAATAAAGATTTAAACGAAAACGAAGCGACTGCAAAACATGCAGAGTGGGCAAACGAAATTATAAAAAAACATTCCAATATCAGTCGTGATAATATTATGGAAATTTTGAATTACGAAATTGGAAAAGTTTTCTGCAAAGTTCTTGAACATGCCGGTGTTTATAAAAGAACAGAAGCAGGAAAAGCTGCATTCATCAAATTTGCAGAATCAGTTTAAATTCCCTTTGAAATTCAAAAAAGCGTGTTCATTTTCAATGAGCACGCTCTTTCTATTTTAAACATATTTTAGAAAAAGCTATCGCAGTTTTTACTACGATAGCTTTATTTGATATTTTATTCAGCAGCAACTTCTTCAGCGGGAGCTTCAGCAGCTTCTTCAACAGGAGCTTCTTCAGCTACAGCAGGTGCATCTTCCATAGAATATGTTTCGTTTGCAGCTGCAAGTTCTTCTTCAGAAAGCAATGCTCTCATAGAAAGGCTGATCTTGATGTTTTCTTCATCAGTTTCATCGATAGCAACGATTTGTGCTTTAACAACGTCACCAAGGTTAAGAACAGAAGCAGGATTTCCAACGGGTTTTGCGGCAATTTGGCTCTTGTGGATAAGTCCATCTACTTCGGGAAGAATTTCAGCAAATGCGCCAAATTCCTTAAGACTTACAATTTTAACGTCAACAACGTCACCAACTTTATATTCCGTCTTGAATTTTGTCCAAGGATTGTTTGCTTCGTTTTTATATCCAAGAGAAATACGAGTATCACCATTTACTTCTTCAACGGATTTGATATAAACTTCAATCTTGTCGCCAACTTTGAAGTAATCAGCAATAGGTCTGAGTCGCTTCCAGAAAAGTTCACTGATGTGAACCATTCCTTTAACAGGACCGATAGCTACAAAAATACCGTAAGACAAAATGGATTTGATTTCACCAACAAATTTTTGTCCGGGAACGAGAGTGCTGATAAATTCAGCTTTTTCTTTTCTTCTTTCGCTATTGGAAAGACCGATAATTCCGCCGATAAGACGTTTTCTGCCTTCGTCCATTTCACGAATCTTGAAACGAACTTCTTTGCCTTTGAGAACAGAAAGATCTCCGCCTCTTGCAATTCCGCTTCTTGATGCGGGAACAAAAATACGAAGTCCGCCGTAGAAAATTTCAAGTCCGCCCTTGTTGATATCTTTAACAACACCAACGAGCAACTCATCATTTGCATGAGCTTCCTTAACTTTATCCCAAAGCTTCATCATATCAATACGCTTTTTGGAAAGAGCAACCGTGCCTTCTGCATCGTTAAATTTAGAAACTATAACTTCGATAGGATCTCCAACCTTATAATTTGCAACCAAATCAACATTGGATTCAGCGGTTACTTCATCGTATGGCAGAATACCTGTATGTTTTATTCCTAAGTCAACTTGGATCTCAGCCTGGCTAACCGACGAAATAATACCCGTAACCCTTTCTCCTGTTCTTAATGATTTGAAGCTTTGGTCAAGCATTTCCTCGAAGCTAAGCTCCTTCTTGTCTTGTTCTGTCATATTATTAATAACCTCCTGTATTATTTCAGTCGGAGTTGACGCTCCGGCTGTAACAGCTACTTTATTTGAATTTTTTATTTTTTCTTTTACTTCTTTAATTTGTTTTCCGTTTTCTGCAAAAAAAACTCTTTCTTTACTTCCCGATGCATCAACCGCGGTTTCATAAAGCTTTACAGTATTTGAGCTTGTAGGACTTCCCACAACTACGGTACAGTCACATTCTTTTGCAAGCTTTCTGACCTCGTTTTGTCTTTCCTCGGTAACCCGACATATTGTGTCGAATATTTTCGCGCCTTTAATTTTTTCTCTTACAAAGCCGGAACACTTTTCCCATTCGGAAAGCTTTGACGTTGTTTGAGCTAAAAGAACAAGTCCTTTTTCAGAAAAATTATTGGCTGTTTCATCATTCATCAATACTTTCAACTCTGTGAAGGAATTAACAATGAAAACTTCACCTTTACAATTACTCTTTATGCCCTTCACCTCGGGATGATTAGGGTCGCCGAATATTATGCAAGGAACGGAATTTTCAGTTTCCTTTTCTACAATCATGTGAGTTTTTTTCACATAAGGACAAGTTGCATCAGTATAATCAAAGCCGAACTTTTCTAAAACTTCATACACTGATTTTTCGACTCCATGAGTTCGTATAAAAACGTGGCTCCCCAATTTCAACGAAGGGATATCAGACGAAGAAATTATTCTTACGCCCCTTTTCTCCAAATCGGAAACAAATATTCTGTTGTGAATTATCTCACCCAAAGAATATATTTCAGAACGTCTTGTTAACTCTTCTTCAAGAAGCTTTACTGCACGCCTTACTCCGAAACAAAATCCTGCAGATGAGGCAAGTATAATTTCAGGCATTTTCACCTCGATATATTAAGCCACCTTGCTTAATATACTACAATAATTTAAACTGTATATAAACTAAAACCAAAATAATCTTACATTTTAGAATGCATCTCGCAAACCTTATCAAAAACACGCTGCGCGGTTTCAATTCTTCTTGGAGGTTCACCATCTGCATCAAGCTTCATGTATTCATCATAAGTAACAGGTTTACCGATACAAACCTTAATTTTTCTTGAGCCACCTGCATTTTCTGGATATTTTATTGCAACAGGTAAAACGTCACACTTGCTTTTAGCGATGATAAGACCAACGCCAGCCAAGGCTTGTTCTTTTGTAGGCGCATCACCTTTAATACGCGTTCCTTGTGGGAAAATGCAAAGGCTATCGCCTTGCTCAAGAGCTTCTATAGATTTTCTTATTGCATTAAGGTCGCTGGAATTTCTTTTAATTGCAATTATTTTCATTGCTTTGAAAATCACTCTGAAAATGAAGAATCTAAGTAAATCATCCTTTGCTATGAATCTGATGTTTTTTCTTTTTATAGCGTAAGCCAAAATCAATGGGTCTTTATACGCTGTATGATTTGCTATCATTATGAAATTTCCATCAGGAATGTTTTCTCTTCCGCTTACTTTGAAATGACAAAAAAGACGGAAAAACGGGTACATCAAATAGTAAAAAAATGTATACATCAAACAAGTTTCCTTTTAATTATTTTCATTGCAGCCTCAACAGTTTCCTCGCGATTAAGAAGGCTATTGTCAAGCAAAACAGAGTCTTCGGCGGGAATTGCAGGGGCAATTTTTCTTTCAGAATCGTTTTTATCTCTCCAGAGCATATCTTTTTTCACTTGCTCTTCTGTTATGTTATCCCCGCGCATTACAAGTTCATCATATCTTCTCTTTGCTCTGCTTTCATTACTTGCTGTAAGAAAGATTTTTACTTGTGCCTTTGGAAGAACTACTGTACCGATATCTCTTCCATCCATTATAACGTTATTAGTTGCGGCAATATTTTTTTGAAGGTCCAGAAGGAAAGCTCTGACCTCGGGGATTTTTGAAACGTTTGATGCATATTGAGAAATTTCAGAAGTTCTGATTTCATCACTAACCGCCTTACCGCTCAAGAAAACAACACCAGCACCATCTACAAGCTTCATGGAAATATCAATTTCAGGAAGAAGCTTAATAATTGCTTCTACGTCTTCAGAAGAAACTCCTGCACTGCAAACGTAATAACCAATCGTTCTGTAAAGCGCACCTGTGTCAATATAAACGTAACCAAGACTTTTTGCCAAAAGTTTAGCTAAAGTACTTTTCCCCGACCCTGAAGGACCATCAATTGCAATATTAATATATTCTCCCATATTGCCCCCAAGCTGATATAAAAAATACAAGAGTGCGATTTTATCCTTGTATAGTA
>JAZRPU010000312.1:0-2376 GCA_045649365.1 Eubacteriales bacterium
ACCGCTTGGCCTCCGACTTCCTGTATAACAATCAACATCAATAATTTCGCCCGCAAAAAATAACCCTTTAACAAGTTTAGATTCCATTGTTGAAGGGTTTATTTCTTTTATGTTAATTCCACCCGAAGTAATTATGGCTTCATCTATTGGTCTGAATGAAGTTATATTTATGGGAAGCCCTTTAATGACAGATATTAATTTTTTTCTTTCTTCTTTCGTGATTAGATTCACTTTTTTGCGTGGAGGGATTTTTGAATACTCTACAATCGGTTCTATAATTTTTTGAGGCAACAAAGTATCAAGCGAGTTTATAAAATCTTTATTTTTGCATTCGTTGAATATTTTAAGAAGCCTTTTATCTAAAGTTGATTCATCAAGTGCAGGTTTAAAATCTATATACAGAACTACTTTTTGTTTCATGTTGTTTAAATGAGCGGATGCAGAAAGAACTAATGGTCCTGAAACACCAAAATGTGTAAACAACATTTCTCCTTCAGCAGAAAAAAGAGTTTTTTGATTTTCAGAAATGAATTTAACACCAACGTTTTTCAAAGAAAGTCCCATGGCTTTTTTGCATATTTCATCTTTAGATTCTAAAGGAACTAACGAAGGCATAATCGGAGTAATTGTATGACCGAATGATTTTGCAAATTTATATCCATCACCAGTAGAGCCGGTTTTAGGATAAGAAACGCCACCGGTACATACTATAACTGAATTTGATAAAATACAATTCTCTTCTCCAAAAATAGAAATCAAAAAGCAATCATCATTTTCCTTGCTTTTAATGACTTTTTTGACACATTTGTATAAAAAAATAACACCATTCTTTTTAGCTTCTTTAACTAATGCATTTGTAATATCTTTTGCATTATCTGAAACGGGAAAAACTCTATTCCCTCTCTCTGTTTTAAGAGGAACACCAGATTGCTCAAAAAAATCCATAACATCTTGTGTCGAAAATTCTGATATTGATTTATACATAAATTTGCTGTTTGTTGTTACGTTGGATAAAAAGGTTTGCATATCGCAATTATTGGTAACGTTGCATCTTCCTTTTCCTGTTATATTGAGTTTTTTTCCGCAAAAACCATTTTTCTCAACCAACAACGTTTTTTTGCCGTAACGAGCAGAGGCTATGGCTGACATAAGTCCAGCAGGACCTCCTCCTATAACAACAACGTCATATTTAAGTTCGTAGTTTAGAATGGAGTTTTTAAACATATTAAAAATTTTTTTGTTCTCCTCTTGATTTATCAGAGATAATATATTAAAATTAATACAATTTGTAAGTTATTTTTGTGAAACAACCTTTTGAACAGCTTCTTTAACAGCTATTTTGTTGTCTTCAAAAAACTTCATATCTTTTGATTTGAGAGAGTTTTCATAATCTCTTATTTTTGAGATTCCATCTCTGAATATATTGTCTATTTCTTCAGTTTTGGTATTTTCATTCGTTCTGCAGAATCTTCTTGAAACTATCGCCATAGAGGACCCTAAACGATAATGTTCGGCTATTATAAGCTCTGAAGGAACATCTCCTTTGCCTAAACTGGCGATTCCTCCGAATCCGTAAGTGATGTTTTTATCCTTGAATTTTTTACAAAGATATTCAACAGTTCCATCACTTAAAAGCTCAAACATAAACTTTTTCTTATAACATAAATGTAAATCGTTTATACCAATGTGAGCTTCATCAATTCCATCTATTGAAAGTATTTCGTCCACGTTTTTTACAGACTCATCAGTTTCAAAAAGAAGACATGTTTTAGCTCTTCCATCGACATAGCTTATAAATTCTTTTACTTGAGAGGGAGTCTGAAAGTATGGAAGCATAACAACATCTGCACCTGCTTTTATAACGTCATCTACTTCTTTTTTTGTTCCTTCGTAAAGTGAATTCACTCTGACTAAAAGTTCAGCTTTTGTCAAAAGCTTGCGAGCAATTCTGACATCTTCTACTGTGTGAAATGACTTTACTGTGTCCATTTTTGCTTGACGTTCTTCTTTATTGAGTGTTTCCATGTCGATAAAGATTCGATCAACGCCATATTTTTCAGCAACAACCATAACTTCTGGATTGTTAGTTATATACATTAATTTTAAGAACATATCTATCTCCATGTTATTTTTTTGTTGATACAGTTTCGTTAACGTTTTCGTTACTTTCGTTTTTTAGCACAGAAATGATTGTTTTAAAGAATATAGAAACATCCATTACGAAAGACAAATTATCAGCATATTCTACGTCAAACTCCAATCGGTTATCCCAAAGAGCTGCTTTTCTTCCGTTTATTTGGGCAAGTCCTGTTATACCAGGTCTGACGTTAAATCTTCTTCTTTGTTTTTCTGTATATTCCTCGTATGGCCAAGGAT
>JAZRPU010000313.1:0-4004 GCA_045649365.1 Eubacteriales bacterium
CTTTTATTCCTCCGCCGATTCCATATATAACGTCACGGAGAGTTTTTCCCATAGGAACTTCAACCAAACCACCACGTTTAATTTTTCCCGTAAGAGCAAAAACCTTTGTTCCTTTGCTGTTTTCAGTTCCCATTGCGGAAAAAGCTTTTCCACCATTGAGAAGAATCCAAGGCACGTTTGCAAAGGTTTCTACGTTATTGATGTTAGATGGTTGGTTATCATATCCACATTGTGCAGGGAAAGGAGGCTTCAAACGAGGCATACCCCTCTTGCCTTCTAATGATTCGATAAGAGCTGTTTCTTCACCGCACACGAATGCACCAGCTCCTGCTTTATAAGAAATATTGCAGGAAAAACCGCTTCCCAAAATATTTTCACCAACAAATCCGTTTGCTTTAGCTTGCTTAATTGCTTCGTCAAGACGTTTGATTGCAAGAGGATATTCTGCTCTTACATAAACAACTGCTTCAGATGCGCCAATGGCATAAGCGCCAATAAGCATCCCCTCGATAAGATTGTGAGGGTCGCTTTCAATAACCGCTCTATCCATAAATGCACCAGGGTCGCCCTCGTCAGCATTACAGATAAGATACTTTATTTCACCTTTTGAGTTTCTTGCCGCGTTCCATTTAAACCACGTTGGGAATCCTGCTCCGCCTCTTCCTGCAAGACCTGATACTTTGATTTCTTCAATAACGTCTTCAGGAGACATGGTAGAAAGCACCTTTTTAATTGCACCGTATCCATCTGCTTTCATATAATCATTAATATCAGTAGGGTCAATAATACCGCAATGTCTTAATGCAATACGTGTCTGTTGGTCTAAAAATGACTTATCTTCATCTGAAATAAAAAGTGATGAAACAGAATCAAAATTTCCGTCTGCCGCACATTTGGCAATAGTTTCACAATCCTTTTCAGAAACCCTTACAAGTCTATGTATAAGCTCTTCGCCATTATATACGTCAACAATAGGTTCAAGGTAACACATGCCAATACAGCCTGATATGCCCATCTCAAATTTACCATTATTATGAGCTGAAAGGGCATCGTAAACCTTTGAAGCACCCGCTGCGATTCCACAGCTTCCCTGTCCAACTATAAGTTTCATTTTTGTGTCTCCTTTGTTCTCAAATCAGATAAAATAGAAATAACCTTTTCTGATGTCAAAGAGCCATACGTTTCCTCGTTTATCATCATTACGGGAGAAAGACTGCAACAACCAAGACAAGCAACAGTTTTAAGAGTGAAAAGACCGTCTTGAGTTGTTTCACCATCTTTAATGTTCAACTCTTCTTCAACAGTTTTGAGAATTTTTGCCGAGCCATTTACATGGCAAGCTGTTCCTTGGCAAAGCATTATAAGATACTTTCCGATAGGCTGAAGTCTGAATTGAGTATAAAAAGTAGCAACACCCATGACTTTTGCAGGAGTTGAGCCTGTTTTTTCAGCTATATAATATATAACGTCTGTGGGGAGATATCCATATATCTCTTGAGCTTGTTGCAAAATTGTTATCAAGCTGCCTTTAACTTTTCCATACTTTTGAAGCACTCCATCAAGGAGGGAAAGGTCACTTTTGCTCTTGTGACAATTACACGAATTACACATAAAATTTCTCCATATTTATTTATCGAATTATTTAAACAACTAAATTCAGTGAAGAATGACTGCGTCTATAAGCCGGGTTCTGTCTTAAGCGGTCATCTATCTTGGACTTACGTTACCGTAAGCCTCTTTGCCACCTGGGAGCTTGCCGAGCAAGCAATAGCGCTCCCATGCGGTGTTGCTCCGGATAGGGTTTACATGGCCGTGCAGTTTCCTGCACGCCGGTAGGCTCTTACCCTGCCTTTCCATCCTTACCTTGCAAAAACAAGGCGGTTTATTTCTGTTGCACTTGCCCTAAAGTTACCTTCGGCGGACGTTATCCGTTATCCTGCTCTGTGGAGCCCGGACTTTCCTCACTCCGTGACCTTTCGGTATGACGGGGCGCAACCGCTCGGCGCAGTCGGCTACTTCACCTGTTAACCAATTATACCACATAAAATTTCTTTTGTCAAATGTTATTTTTGTATTGATTATTCAAAAAAATAATATATAATATAAGTAAGAGAAAAGCATAACCATAAAGAGGTAAATATGGAAAACTTCTTGAATATATACAACAAAAAAAATATTGGCTTTGTGGGCGCGGGAGTAAGTAATCTTCCTATTCTGAAGCTTTTTCTTCAAAACGGCATAAACGTTTCTTTAAGAGATAAAAAATCCGAAGAGAATATTCCCGAAAGCAAAGAATTAAAAGAAAAGGGCGTTAAATTCATAACGGGAAATGATTATCTTGAAAACATTTTTGAGGATATTTTATTTCTCTCACCTGCACTTCGCCCTGATTTACCTCCCTTTGAAGAGGCTAAAAAAAACGGCATACTTGTTACAACGGAGTTGGAGGAATTTTTAAAACTCTGCCCATGCACAACGATCGGCATAACAGGCAGTGACGGTAAAACCACCACGTCCACTTTATGTGCAAAGCTTCTAAAGGAGTCAGGCAAAAACGTTTATCTCGGAGGGAACATTGGAGAGAATCTTTTTGTTAAGCTTTTGGAAATAAACGAAAATGATTTTGTTGTTATGGAGATTTCCAGCTTTCAGCTTATGAAAATGGAACAAAAGCCTGATATCTCAATTGTAACAAATATTTCTCCCAATCATCTTGATTGGCACAAAGACATGGAAGAATACATATTTGCAAAAAGCAAAATTATTTCTTCCAGCCAAAAGAGAACTGTTTTGAATTTTGATGACAAAATCACTAAAACCTTCGAAAATCAAAGCACAGTTTTCTTCGGCTCTTCAAGCAAAGCCGACTTTACTTTTGATGAATCGGGAATAAAATTCCACGGTGAGCTTATTTTGAAAGATGAAGATATTCTTTTGCCGGGAATACATAACAGGGCAAATTACTCTGCAGCGATTGCAGCAGTTTATCCATTTGTTTCAAATGATGCAATTGTAAAAACAGCAACTACATTTAAAGGGGTTGAACATCGAATAGAGCTTGTATCCGTTGTAAACGGAGTTACTTATTATAACTCTTCTATTGATTCAAGCCCATCGAGGACTGCCGCCGCCCTTAACTCTTTCAAAGAAAAAGTTATTGTTATTGCGGGGGGATATGATAAAAAAATTCCTCTCGAGCCATTAGGCCCGCTTTTTGAAAGAAAAGCAAAGGCTGTAATTCTCATGGGAGCAACTGCCCCATTAATAGAAAAAGTGTTATTGGAAACCAAATATTCGGGAACAATATTACATGCAAGCGACATGAAATCAGCGGTAAAACAAGCATCTCAAATTGCACTTTTCGGGGAAAAGGTTATTCTTTCTCCCGCTGCTGCCAGCTTTGATATGTATCCGAATTTCGTTTTCAGAGGAAACGATTTCAAAAAAGAAGTAAATTTACTTAAATAAAAAACAGGAGGTCAAACTTTTGGAATTATTCGAAAGAGCAAAAAAATTCACGGAAGCTCCCGCAGTTTCCGGATTCGAGGAAATGTCTTTTGATGCAGTTAAAGAAATTTGCGAAGACTTTTTCACAGAAATCAAAACAACTTCCACAGGAAGTATTATAGCATACCGTCCTTGTGGAAAACCAAACGCAAAAAAACTTCTTCTTGACGCCCATCTTGATGAAATTGGAATGGTTGTCACTCAAATATGTGACGGAGGCTTTTTAAAGGTT
The DNA here is from genome assembly GCA_045649365.1 of Eubacteriales bacterium. GTDB lineage: Bacteria > Bacillota > Clostridia > Oscillospirales > CAG-382 > SIG653. The sequence continues at coordinate 3,740 of JAZRPU010000313.1, forward strand.
ACAAATTGCGGTGGAATAGATACTCGCGTTTTATCCGCGGGAGAGGTTTATATCTACGGTAAAAAAACAATAACAGGCGTAATTTGTTCAAAGCCCCCTCACCTCGTAACAGCAGAAGACAGAAAGAAAAAGATTCTTTTGAAAGATATGTCTATTGACACGGGCTACACAAAAGAAGAGTTGGAGGAAATTGTATCTGTAGGCACACCCGTTGGATTCAAGGTAACAACAGAACGCCTTCACGGAGATTATGCAACAGGAAAAT
>JAZRPU010000314.1:0-3908 GCA_045649365.1 Eubacteriales bacterium
ATATTCTGAAAAAGAAAATATGTTAGTCCCTAATTTAAAAATTAAAGGATGTTTATTTGGCGGGCATCCACATGCAGGGGGCGTTGTAACAGAAAAGAAAAGATTACTATAATAAAATAAATATTTATATGAATGATAATTAGTCCCTTGACTAAAAAGATATTTTTCAAAATCTCTGTCATTTTCTGATTCTTTTTTTGAACTTGTTTTTTTTACGTTATCTTTCTTCATAATAACTCCTTGAAAACCACATCATGTGTTCTCAATTTTCAACTATATTATATAACACAGTTTAGGAAAAATCAACCTTTTTTTGCATCTTTTTAACATAAAAATTAAAATTAAATTAATTAGTTTTTAAATTCACTCAATAAAATGCTTTGTTGCCATATACCATCCCGACTTATTAGAATACATAATGCTTCTTCCATCGGTAAATTCGGAAACGAAATCAAAGCCTTTGGGAATTACGATTTCACCGCTCGTGTCGATAACAAAGCACCCGTTTTCAGAAACAACAGCAAGTCCCTCGGAATATAAAGAGGCAGAAACGAAAGAAGGATTGGTAACCCACGCTCCGTTTTGATTCATGAATCCCATTTTCCCTTTTTTCTCCAAAAGAATCATCCCATCGGAGCACCCCAAAACATTATAGTCATCAGGTGTTTCAAGAATTGCACCTGAAGCTTTCATTATAGCGTTTTTCTTTCCATTGGAAACAAGCGTTATTCCATTTTGTATTCTTAAAGATCCAAAACCACTTTCGGGAACAACAAATTCTGACGAAATAAGCTTTCCCGAAGTGTTATAAAAATAAAGCTTTTTCGACTTTGATGCAAAGCACCCTACCCCCTCGTTAAAGCCGTATCCGTAGGTATACATTGCTTTAACAACAACTTCTCCGTTTTTATCCTTTGCTCCCCAGTATCCATTTTCTTCAAACAAAGGATAATTTTCATCAAGCACAGATAAATATGCAGGGCCTTTATTTATATTACTAATATTTTCAGCTTTTGAAAATATACCATTTTCAAGATAATAATATTCACCTAATTTTTCAAAAAGAGCATGTCCGTTTTTATCTCTGCCACCGACAAATTCATATTCGGACACTAATTCTGTTAAATCATTTCCGTGAAGGTCAAAAACCTTATCCCCCGCGAAAATGTATCCTAAAGATACGGATACATTTTCAGGGGTATAATTGTTTAAAAATGAAATTTTTTGAATGTTGATTCCTGTTTCATCAGAAAAAATGTTATCTGTAGGATTACCTGAACAATTATATTCAGAGTTAACTGTAGACATTATTTCATCAGCATCGAGTACTACGGTTTCTTCAGAAGAGCTCTCTTCAGAAAAAACTTCGTCCTCTGATTTTTCTGAAACGTCTGTCCATCCCTCATGTTCTGAATACACAATATCAGAATAAATATCGAAGGATATGTTTTCCTCCGGTTTACCTTTTCCGATAAGTGCAACAGCCAATATTCCTATTGCCAGAAACACGAGAAATGATATTCCCACAGATACGGTTTTTGATGAAACGTTAATCTTCATAATTTATTACTGTACCTTTTCTACACCGATTAAAACTTTTTCTCCGTTGATATCCCATTCTTTTGCATCGGCATATTCAACGTTGCATTTGAGTTCTTTTGCCAAAACGTCGCCTGTAATCTCTTCAGCATTTGCTTGAGCTACAGATACGATTTTTTCGTTTCCGCCAACATAGAGGATAATGTTATCCATAACCTCAAAGCCGGAATCTTTTCTCATAGTTTGTATTTTGCTCACAAGTTCTCTTACTATACCTTCTTCAATAAGTTCGGGAGTAAGATTTGTGTCGAGAGCAACCGTTATTCCATAATCAGAAACAGACTCAAAACCAATTGTTTGAGCTGTGGAGATGAGCAAATCATCTTTGGTAAGAACAACGTCAACACCATCAACGTTAAACTTCAATGCACCTTCAGACTCAAGAGTGTCCATTGCTTCATTTCCGTCGAGTTCAGCTAATATTGTTCTGATAGCACCAAGCTGTTTTCCGTATTTAGGTCCTACGGTTTTGAGTTGTGGTTTAAAACTATAAGAAGTAAAGCCTTTAACATCTCCTGTAAATTCAACAGCCTTAACATTAAGCTCTTCTTCAATTATATCAACAAAAAGTGAAGGAAGCTCAAAATCAGCTTTAACGTACATTTTTCCGATAGGTTGACGGTTTTTGATGTTCGCACCATTTCTGCAAGCTCTACCCAACACAACAACATCCAAAACCTGCTTCATGTTCTTTTCCAAGTCAGAATTTATCATTTTCTCATCATAGCAAGGGAAGTCGCAAAGATGAACGCTTTCGGGAGCATTTTCATCAACAGATTTAACAAGGTTAAGATAAATTTCCTCGGACATGAAAGGAATCATTGGCGCACAAACTTTTGAAAGGTTAACAAGAACTGTGTAAAGGGTCATATAAGCATTTATTTTATCTTGCTCCATTCCCTTTGCCCAGAAACGTTCTCTGCTTCTGCGAACATACCAGTTACTCATATCGTCAACAAATTCCTGAAGAACTCTTGCAGTTTCTGTGATTTTGTAATTTGCCAGATTATCATCAACTGTCTTTACAAGAGTATTCAATCTTGAAAGCATCCACTTATCCATAACGGAAAGCTTATCATATTCAAGACAATGTTTAGTTGCATCAAATTTATCTATATTTGCATAAAGAACAAAGAATGCATAGGTATTCCATATTGTACCCATAAATTTACGTTGTCCCTCAATAACCGCTTTTCCATGGAATCTGTTAGGGAGCCATGGTGCGCTGTTTGAATAGAAATACCAACGAATTGCATCTGCTCCATAAGCCTCAAGAGCTTCAAAGGGGTCAACAGCATTACCCTTGGATTTTGACATTTTCTGTCCGTTTTCGTCTTGAACGTGACCAAGAACGATAACGTTTCTGTATGGTGCTTTATCAAAGAGCAAAGTTGATATTGCCATGAGAGAATAGAACCACCCTCTCGTTTGGTCAACAGCTTCGGAAATAAAGTCTGCAGGGAATTGAGCTTCAAACAATTCTTTATTTTCAAATGGATAATGATGCTGTGCGAATGGCATGGCCCCGCTATCAAACCAACAGTCGATAACTTCTGGAACACGTTTCATTTCCCCACCACATTTGGGGCATTTCAAAATTGCTTTATCTATGTGAGGTCTGTGAAGCTCTACGTTTTCGGGACAAGTTATTGCCATTGCTTTCAATTCTTCTTTACTGCCAACAGCGTGTTGATGTCCGCAAGAGCATTCCCATATATTAAGAGGAGTTCCCCAATAACGATTTCGGCTTATTCCCCAATCTTGAATATTTTCAAGCCAGTCACCAAATCTTCCCTTACCAACGCTTTCGGGAATCCAATTAACAGTATTATTGTTCTTGATAAGCTGTTCTCTCACAGCTGTCATTTTGATAAACCAGGATTCTCTTGCATAGTAGATAAGAGGAGTATCACATCTCCAACAATGAGGATAGCTATGTTCAAAATTAGGAGCAGAGAAGAGAAGTCCTCTTATTTCAAGGTCTTTGAGAATTTCTTTATCAGCTTTTTTACAGAACAATCCGGGCCATTTTGTTTCTTTTGTCATTTCGCCCTTTGAGTCAACGAGCTGAACAAAAGGAAGGTCATATTTTTTTCCAACCTTGTTATCATCTTCACCAAAAGCGGGAGCAATGTGAACGATACCAGTACCGTCTGTAAGGGTTACGTAATTATCACAAACAACGTAATATGCTTTTTTATCAGGATTTACAAAGTCGAACAAAGGCTCATATTCTTTATATTCCAAATCTTTGCCTTTATATTCCTCAATAACTTCATAATCACCTTCAATTACAGAAGGAATAAGAG
>JAZRPU010000315.1:0-16459 GCA_045649365.1 Eubacteriales bacterium
AACTGCCATTTTAATTTCCTCCTTAATAATAGATATTATCTTAATTTTTATAAACTTATTAAACGCTTTATTGACGATTATTTATCATCGTTTCCATTTTCTTCCGTAAGCTTTTTAAGAAAATCTGCAAGAGGCTTTAAACGTGAATCAACTTCGTCGTTTTCACATTTGCAAAGACCATAATTAAGGTTTGCGCCACATGTATGACACAATCCTGCGCATGACTTTTTGCACAGAAATTGTGATGGTAGAGATAAAATCACAAATTCTCTTATAAGCTCTGATAAATTAATTTTTCCTTTGCGGAAGTATTCATATTCTTCTGTGTTTCTGTCTGGCTTCTTTCCGCAGATTGGAGAAGAAAACTCCTGCTTTACAAAATAATCCATTTCTTCAGCACAGCGAGAGCACAGAACTTTGAGCTTTACGTCTGTCTTAAAGGAAACCGTAAATTCCTCGTTCTTATCATCTGCGCTTCCAACGAATTTTCCTGAACAGGAAACTATGTCTTTCTCAAAGGGAGGGAAATCTATCTCTAATTCAAAGGGGAGAGATTTCTTTTCGCTGGATATAAGACACGAAAAATCGAGAATATATTCACCGTTAGCATTCGTTTCTAAATATCCCGCCATTTCTACCTCCTTGGCTTCTGCTAAATAGACATAAAAACACACCTACAATAAAGCCTACTTATTATATAGCTTTTGCTTTCATTTGTCAAGAGGAAAAAAGAAAAAAAAAGAAAATATTTAAGATTGTTTACAAATAATTGCCTTTCTAAATGCCTTTTAAAAGATTTTTTCGTGATGAATAAACGTGTGATAACTGAAGGGTTGTATGGTATAAAATGCCCTTGTCCCGCGAGTGCAAAAAGGGGTGCAAAACGTGTGATAACTGAAGGGTTGTATGGTATAAAATACCCTTGTCCCGCGAGAGCAAAAAGGGGTTCAAAACGTGTGATAACTGAAGGGTTGTATGGTGTAAAATACCCTTGTCCTGCGAGAGCAAAAAGGGGTTCAAAACGTGTGATAACTGACGGGTAGTGTGGTGTAAAATACCCTTGTCTTTGAGAGAGCGGGTAAAAAAGGAGAAAGTATTCGGATATTCAAAAAGGGGGAAAAATGCTTTACAAAAACACGTTGTCAAAAAAACTAACGTTTGGGGGAAAACAAAAAAGGTGGTGATAATACGGGAACAATGGAAAGCAGGGAAAGAACAGTTCTTAAGACGGTTTGCATTAATGAGATTAAGTCAAATAAGCAAAACGACGATGAACAGAAAGAGAAAACAATTCCGTCAAAAAAAGAAGCCTTGGAATCAAAAGGAATCACTCCTGAACTTGTGGCAATGGAATTATACAACGTTTACAGCCGATGTATGCAAGAAACGCCCGTGATGACAAAGGATAAGGAAACGGGAAAACAAGTTCCAACGGGAGTTTATCAATTTGATGCAAGGTGTGCATTAAAGGCGTTACAGCTTTTGGGCGATGCGGTTGGTCTGTTTAAGGACCGTTCATCTGAAAGGACCGAGGGATGTACTTATGAGGAATTTTTAAAAAGCGGAGGATATGATTATGAATTTTAGCCGATGTGTAAATATCAATAATATTTTCAAGGTGAAACGTATTGATTAATCCTAAAAATGCACTTCATTATATTGAACGTTTTTTGAAAATTAAAACAAAAGACAATAAAATAAAAAATCTCACGTTGAATCCTTCACAAAAAAAGCTTTATGAAACGGTAAAGCGGGAGCATGATGCAGGAAAACCCGTAAGAATAATTATTCTGAAAGCAAGACAAATGGGATTTTCCACCGCCACAGAAGCTCTCATATTTCATAGCACGGTAACACGGGAAAACGTTAACAGTCAGATAATTGCTCATACGGGAGAAAGCACAACAAACCTTTTTAATATGTCAAAGCTTTTTTACGACGAGCTTCCCGGGATGATGAAACCAATGCTTAAGGCTTCAAACGCCAAAGAATTGATATTTGAAAACCCTACAAAGAATCAAAAGGAAAAAAAGAAGCTGCCCGGTCTTCGTTCAAAGATAAAATGTACAACGGCAAATTCCAGCGGTGTGGGAAGAAGTGATACGTTGACGAATCTTCATATTTCAGAATACGCCTTTTGGGAAGGGGATAAGAGAGGAACTCTTACAGGCATAATGCAAGCTGTTCCAAATCTGCCTGGGACTATGGTAATAATCGAAAGTACAGCAAACGGTTTTGAAGATTTTAAAGTCTTATGGGATAGCGCTGTTTGTGGTGAGAGCGATTTTGTTCCATTGTTCTTTCCTTGGTTTGAAATGGGGGATTATCGAATGAATGCAGAGGGTATAGTGCTGACTTCGGAAGAAAAAGAATTAAAGAAGCTTTTTTCTCTCGATGATGAGCAAATAGCGTGGAGGCGTTGGTGCATTAAAAATAATTGCGGCGGTGATGTGAAAAAGTTCAAAGAGGAATACCCCTCAACACCCGAAGAAGCATTTATCATGACGGGAGAATGTGTTTTTGACAAGGAACGTCTTTTGAAACGAACAGCTTTAATGGCCGACCCTGTTTCTGTAGGAAGCTTTGAATATTCATACAACGGAACAAAAATATCTGATATGCGCTTTTCTGAAAATCCTTTCGGGGAAATAAAAATATACGAGCATCCCAGAAAGGGGATTCCCTACGTTATTGGCGGTGACACCTCGGGAGAGGGGAGCGACAGATTCACGGGACAGGTTATTGATAACACAACAGGGAAGCAGGTTGCTGTTCTTTGTCGAAAATATGATGAAGACTTATATGCAAGACAGATGTATTGTTTGGGAATTTATTATAACTGCGCGTTGATGGGGATAGAAACAAACTTTTCAACCCATCCTGTCAGAGAGCTTGAACGTTTGGGATATCCAAAACAATACGTGAGAGAAAGCGTTGACACCTATACTCATTCAGTTAAAAAAAGCTACGGTTTTGTTACAAACTCAAAGACGCGCCCCTTGCTGATAGCACATCTTGTTTCTCAAGTGAGAGATGGTATAGAGAATATCACCGACAGACAAACCGCGGGAGAAATGATGACCTTTGTTTATAATGAATCCCGACGTGCCGAGGCAGCCAAGGGAGCGCACGATGACTTGGTTATGGCTCTTGGGATTGCATATTACATAAGGGGAAATCAAAGCATGGTTGCCGAGCTTCCAACAGTTCCATGGACAAAGGATATGATGGAAGATTATAAAGCGGCAAATCGGGAAGAAAAGAAATACCTGCTTCAAAAATGGGGGAATCCCCGAAAATAAAAAAGATGGGAGATTTTATGTCTAAAAGAAAAGAGGGTGCTATGCACCAAAAACAGTTTGAATACTGGAAAGAAAAGTATTTATCAAGTAAAAATGCTTTTGAGTCCCAAAGAAAACAAATGGACAATCGGGAGCTTCTTTACAAAGGTACGAAAACGATTTTTTCTCCATCAGGTGACGAGGCAGAAAAAAGTGCCACTCACGTTAGAAATATCGTTTTTGAAAATATCGAATCGGAAATAGATTCGTCTATTCCTGCTCCGAAGGTAACTGCTAAACGAAAGCAGGATGAATGGCTGGCGGAGGAAATTGAAGATATGTTGAAAAACATTCTTGATATTCTCCCCTTTGAACAGTTGAACGATATGCAGGAAAGAACAGCATACATTCAAGGCGGAAGTTATTTTCTTTGTGAATGGAACGATGAGGAAAGAAAAAAAGATACCGTTGGAGAAATATCCGTTACGGTTGAACACCCGAAACAAATTATTCCGCAAGATGGAATTTACGGGTCAACGGATAATATGGATTATATTTTTGTTGAAACTGCAAGAACAAAAAGATACATTGAATCTCATTACGGTATTATTGCAGACGATTCGGAACAAATCCCCGATATACGAGGGTCAGAGAACGTTTCTGCTGCCGATGACTTGGTCACCGTTGTGACAGGCTTTTTCAAAAATAAGCAAGGGAGCATTGGGAGAATTGTTTTCACGGGAGAAACGCTTCTTGAATATCTGGAGGATTATCAATCAAGGTACATATCCCGCTGTGTTAAATGCGGAGAGATTGGAGAGGGAACATGTTCTCTTTGCGGTGGAGAAAAGTTTTCTTTTGAAAGAGAGGAATATGAGGAGCTTTATGAAGATATTGTCTGCTCTGACGGTAGGGTTATTTCCTGCATGGCTCCTGTAAATAAGAATGAGGAAGATTATGATGAATATGAAATTTCACCATCTCTTATGGAAATAAGACGTATTCCTTATTACAAGCCAAATATTTATCCTATTATTTTAAGGAAAAATATTTCTGTTTTCGGACAGCTCTTGGGAGAAAGTGACGTTGATGTTATATCAGACCAGCAAAACACAATAAAAATGCTTTCTACCAAAATAAAGGAAAAGCTTTTAAAGGGTGGTTCAGTTTTAACGTTACCCGTTGACGTGGACGTGGACACAACCGATGAGGAATTCAAGATTATGCGCGTTGAAACACCTGACAAAATGAATATGATGCAGGTATTCAATATTCAGGCGGATATTTCGGGCGACCTTACTTATATGAATCAGGTTTATAACGAAGCCAGAGAAATTTTGGGAATAACAGACAGCTTTCAAGGAAGAAACGATACTACTGCAGTATCAGGCGTGGCAAAAGAGTTTGCGGCAGCTCAAAGCGCGGGCAGACTTGAAAGTAAGCGAGTTATGAAAAATGCGGCTTATGCAAGACTTTACGAAACTATATTCAAATTTATGCTTGCTTATGCCGACGAGCCCAGAACATTGGTAAGCATAGATGGAAAGGGAAACCGAGTTTACAGCATTTTTAATCGTTATGACTTTTTGGCGGAGGATGAATATGGAGATTTGTATTGGAATGATGATTTTATTTTCTCCTGTGACGATTCTTCAACTTTAGGTAAAGACAGAGAAAAAATGTGGGCAGAAACGAGAAATAATCTGGCAACGGGAACGTTGGGAGATCCCACAAGTAAATCAACGCTCATTCTTTTTTGGAATATCATGGAACGTTTTCATTATCCGGGTGCGGCAGAGATAAAGGCTCAACTTATGGAGCAACCGTCGGTGCAAGAAGAAGCTTCGGTTGATGCAGAAATTCCTGCGGGAAACGGATTGTCGTTCAACGTGTAGAAAGGAGGTGAAAGCATGACGAACAAAACATATTCCGGAAAAATTACAAATAAAAGCTCTCAATATGTAGAAGCAATCTACAAGCAAGGAAAACCAAAGGGCTCAAAAGTAAGCGGAGGAAAAAAGAAATAACAAAAGGAAAAAATTAAAAGGAGGTAATCGAAATGGACCAAAAAGAAAACACGTTGAATGAAGAACAAAATGCAGAGTGCGAAATGAATGAAGCAGAAAGAGAAACGTCTTCTACCGAGGCGAAGGCTTTTTCAAGAAACGAGGATTTTGTTAACGAGGAAAGACTCGCGTTACGCCGTGAGGGAGAAGCAAAAAGAAGGGCGATAGAGGCAGAATTTCGCAAAATAAATTCAATTGACCCGACGATAAAAAGCTTTGACGACCTTATGCTTATGGAAAATGCCGAGGAATTTGCCGCAAAGGTGAGAAAAGGATATTCGCTCACAGATGCATTCATTCTTTCTAATGGCAAAAAGCTTTCTCAACGAATAAAAACTGCCGCTGTGCGCTCTGCATTATCAAGACTTGCCGCGAAGCAGCATCTCACAACAGCGGGTACGGGAGGAGGGGCTGCGGCGGTTGACGTGCCTGCAGAAACCTATTCCCTCTACAAATCCCTTTATCCCAATATTTCGGACAGTGAAATAAAAAGACATTACAAAAAGCATAACAAATAACATTTTTAATTACAACAAAAAGGAGAATAATATGGCATTTAAACTTAAAACATCACTTGTATCCACAACGCCTTCTGTGGAATATTTTGAGGGCGAATCAAATGAAGTTTTTACCTACGGTGAAGCTTTGACACTCACAAACGGAAAGGTTACCAAATGTGCAGGAACTGTTAAACCCGATTTTATTTCTTTAGGTGACGTTGTTTGTAAAGAAGAAAAAACACTTGTTCCAGTTATGAGAGTTTTTGATTTTTATATTTTCACTTGCCCCATTGTCGGCGACAGTTCAAGCGTTACTGTGGGAAATTTACTTACTGTAAATGTAGATGCAACAGGTGTTACCTCGCAAACTTCAGGTGGCATTGCAGAAGTTGTTTCCATTGATGGAAACGAAGCTTGTATTAAATTTTAAATTAATTGATTAAAAAGGAGAATAAATATGGCAGGACTTACATTTTCTAAATCTTCAAATCTTAACAACAGTATTTTTGGCAAATCTCAAGAGCCAATTCTTTTCAACATCGAAAAGAAAGCAGAAGCATGGGAGGAAAAAAGCCAGATAAAGAATATTTATATGGTTGAAAACTCCAAAAACTTTGCCGAAAAAATAACTTCCATTACAAGTATGGATGAATTTCTTCCCGTAGGAGAAGGCGGTGCTTATCCCAAAGCGGACATGCAAGAGGGATTTTCAAAGGTTATAGAGCCTGAAACCTGGAAAAGTGAATTTGTTATCACAAGAGAAATGATAGAAGATTCAAAGCTTCTCGACCTTAAGCACAAGCCTGTAGCATTTACTGACAGCTATTTCAGAACACGTGAACGCTTCGGTGCAAGAATGCTTGCAGGGGCTATTTCCGGTGATGACGTTTCCTTGGGTGGCAAAACCTTTTCAGTAAAAGGTGCTGACGGACATCCATTTTTCTATAATTCTCACCCTTCAAAAGTAAGCGGTGACGTTCAATCGAACCGTTTCTCTAACCTTTTCTCCAAATCCAATCTTGGCAGAATCGTTGAGCAGATGAGTCTTTTTAAAGACGATAACGGAAACATTCTTAATATAGCTCCCGATACTATCGTTATACCTTATAATGCAGAGCTTATTGATACTGTGTTCAGCGTTATCGGCTCTGAACGTGAGCCGGGAAGTGCCAATAATAATTTCAACTATCAGTTTGGTATGTGGAACGTTATCATCTGGCCTTATCTTAATCAGTTTATAAATACCTCTTCCAATAATATGCCCTACATTATTCTTGACAGCTCATATAATCAACAAAACGGTGGTGCTGTTTGGATTGACAGAGTTCCTCTTGAAGTTCGTTCCGCAATTGACGATAACAACGATAATAACATCTGGAAAGGATATGCCCGTTTTATGTGCGGCTTTAACGATTGGAGAGCAATGGCTGTAGGCGGCGTTAGCGGAGCAGATGAAATTCTTTAATGAGCGTTAACACAGCTTTTGAAGTAACGTGGAAGGACATAAAGCGTGCCACACTTCAACGACTTTTTGTGATTGAGGGCGGAACTGTTGTTATAAGCGATACGACAAAACCTTATATTGATGCTATGCCCGCGGCTGCTAACGAGGGGATTTATCTCCTCGCCGCTGCAGGCGGTGTGGGTATAAAGTACTTAAGCTTTGAAAAAAAGAGGGCAGATGGAAAATGTTCAAGATTTGACATGAATAAATATGCTGATGATTTCCGTTCTTTTACCGATGAGGTTTATATTCAGACTGAGAGAGGCAGAGAAAGATTATACGGATACGTTACCGAAGCTTCTTCTGTGCTTGTTCTTCCCGCCTGGCTTGAGGGTGAAATAATCGTTTATTATAATCCACTCCCTCAATATGTAAGCCAATACGTTTCTGATGATGATAAAATCAAGCTTTTACCAATGGCTTCAACACTTCTTCCGCTTTATATTGCATCTCAACTTTTCAAGGATGATGACATGCGTCAAGCTGTTCAACTTCGTAATGAATTTGAAACGGGACTTGCAAGGATGTCTGCTTTGATAACTTCAGACAGAAAAAATAAAGAGAGCTTTGCTTCCGTTACGGGTTGGTGCTGAAACACGGAAGCTTAAAACAGGAATTTATAAACACGGGGAATTTAAAAATGTAAACGTAAGCAAAAAAGCGTGACAGAAGTAATATTCTGCATTAAAAACCAAGTTATGAACGTGGAATGACTTTTTATTTATTGTTTTTAGCTTAAATTGACTCGACACATTTTTATCCCAGAAAATTGATTGTGAGCTGTAAAGAAACGTTTGTTTTTTTACAGCTCCACTAAAAATGATAATGATATATCATTTTAAAATTCAAAGGAGGTTTTATGGCAAAATTTAATTTACCTTCAGCCAACAGTATCACTTCTTTCATTATAAATGATTTTGGCGGAGTTGACCTTTGGAGCTCTCCCGATAACGTTTCAAAAAATCGGTCCCCCGACTGTGTAAATATGATAAGAGATAAAAATGGCTCTTTAAGAAAAAGAATGGGATATGAAAAGCTAATTTCACAGCCTTTTGAAAATAGGATAAACGGAGCTTGTTTTTTTGCAGGGAAGCATTTTGTTCATTCGGGGACCATTCTTTATTCTCTTAAAGAAAATGGTGAAAAAACTATTTGCGCCTATAATTTGGCAGACGAAAAAAGCTTGTTTTTTACTGCCTACGAAACTTTATATGTGCTTTCGGGAGATTCTATTTGTTTTGTTGATACATTAGGCTCATGCGGCCGTATTTCCGCCAATGCATACGTTCCAACGGTTATAGTGTCAAAATCTCCCGCGGGAGGTGGAACGCTTCACGAGGCTTACAATCTTATCTCTCCCAGATGGAAGGAGCAATTTTTAGCAGATGGCGAAAGTACCGTTTACAAGCTGGAAAAGGAAAACGTAGATTTAATTATAAACGTATCTGTAAGAGATGAAAATGGCGATATGCAGATTGTTGACCCGCTTTCATACACATTTTCACCCAAAGAGGGTACAATAACGTTTTCAGAGCCGCCTCCAAAGCCTGCTGTAGTAGGCATGGATAACGTTTTTGTTGAAGCTATGAAAAATGACGGGAACAAAGAAATGATTTACGGTTGCAAGGCGGCTGCGGTTTTTGGAACTAACGGAGTAAACGACAGGTTGTTTTTGGGCGGAAACCCAAGCTATGCGGGAATGGATTTTTATAGCGCGGCAGGGGATTTTTCCTATTTTCCTCAAATGAATTATTCAAAGCTTTCTCATGGGCAAATAAAGGGATATTCCGTTTTCAACGGGTCTTTATATACTCATTTGTCCTCTGACGTGTACAAGGGAGAAAACGTTATTATAAAGCGAAACGGAGTTGTTACAGAGGATGGAACGGAAACCTTTGTTATTACCGATGAGTTCAGCTCACCTGAATTTTCTTCTGTAAACACTTCTCTTTCTCTCGGCGGAGAAGCGTTGTTTTTGAGTCCTAAAGGAATTTATGGAATGACCGTTTCAGACGTTACCGACGAAAAAGTATGTGAATTGAGGAGCGCATATTTAGGTAAAGCTTTTTCAGAGTTTTCCGATGAGGAGCTGAAAAATTCTCATGCTGTTATTTTTGATGATTTCTATATGTTAGCTCTTGGCGGCAAAATGTTTGTCATCGACGGAGCTAAAAAAAGTTATTTTAGCGGAACGCCACTATGTTCTTTTCAGTATGAATGCTATTATTGGGATAACATTCCCTCTCGCTCTATGTGGACAGACGGAAAAACCTTATATTTCGGAGATGAAAGGGGATATATATACAGATTTTTCAGCGATAAATCCTCAAAGGATTCATACAGAGATGATGGAAAAGCGGTTGCTTGCCATTTTGATACAGCAGATATTGATGAAAGAATCTTTTTCAAGAAAAAAACCTACGTTTCCGTTTCTGCAAAAATAGGCGCATTTAATAATACGGGAGTAAAGATATATGCACAGACAGACGGAAACTTTCATGAAAGACCTATATACGACAGTTTAGGCAAAGGGAACAATTTCAGCTTTGATGGAATGGACTTTGAGGGTGTCAGCTTTTATGGAGGAAGAAACGAGGCTGTTTTGTGTGGAAAGATAAGGATAAGAAATATTAATTCTATCAGATTCAGATTGGCAAACGACAAGGCAGAGCCTTTTTGTCTGTATTCCTTTGGTGCTGAATACGTTCAAAAGGGTAATAGATTATAAAAAATGAAAGGAGAAAAGGTATGTTTGAAGATTTAAATAAGATAACTGATGATGAAATAAATGAAGCGGGAGTTTGTTCTGCTCCCGACGTTTTAACGGGTACACCTGAAGAAAATAAAAAAATATTTGACCGTTTATGCAGAGAGGTAGTTATTCCTGCACTGAATCGCATTATTGAAGAGGGTAAAGCACTTGGTCAATATTCAAAGGAAACGAATCAATGGGTATCAGAGCTTGAAAATATAATAAATGAGTTAAAGGCTTCTTTGGGGGATATAGAGTCGGTTAACATAAAAGGAGATACCCTTGGTGAAAAAATAAATTCTCTTATAAATTCTTTCGCCCAAAGCGTTACGGAAACAACAACTCGAATAGGACCTATGAATTCTTTGAAGTTTTCGGCAAATTCAGTTGTGAAAGCTTTGAATTATTTATATGAGTATTTCTCACCGTTAAGAATAGAACCGGTATCAAAGCTTCCGACGGCTGATTATACTAACTATATGAAGCTTTTCCGAGTTTTCGATACGGAGAAAGGGAAAACAAAGCTTTTTATTTGTAAATCACACCTTCCGGAAAGCACGGGATTGTTTTTCGGACAAACAGCGGGAAGACTTTACTTTGACCCTTACATTCTTAAAGAGAGATTTGAAGCTTTCAGAGAAAAATATAATGGACTTTTTTATCCATACGGAGATTCGCATAGTTATATGAACGTGATTTCCTTTGTCAATCCCTCGGATGAAAGCGATAAAGTGTATTTGCAAATAAAATATTTTCAATTATACGATTCATACGCTCTCGCGTTTTCTTCTTCCGACCGTTACGAATATATATGGGCATCTGATAATTTCAATGATTTGGGAGTAAGTCACGCTTTGGGATACAAAGGAGAAGCATACACAAATCTTTTTTCGGGATATATGATAAAAGATATAAGAAGTGATATTAACTGGCTTGTAAACTCAAAAGAGCTTAACGCGGAGTATTATTGGGAAGAGTTTGGTGCGTCGTTATCCGTAGCTTCAGAAAGAAACGGAAGATATACAACGTTGAACATCCAAGCGGGGGATAAACTGAACACAATTGTTCTTGAAGATGGTGTTAATGGATACACTCCACAAAAAGGACAGGACTATTTCACGGAAAGTGACGTTGAAGAAATTGCCGCAATGGTTGAGCAAGAATTGAAAAATGATATTCTTGCATCTTCGGGAGTAGTTCCCGTTTTTGCATCGTCTGAAGAAGAATGCACGGATGATTCTAAGCTATACGTTCTTCCCGACGGATTCATATATCAATATTTATGGAAGAAAAACACAGAGATAATCAACATGGCAACTTACGGGGATGGGATGTTGCTTAATTATCGTTTGAGCAGTACAGGTCTTTTAAAGCCATATAATGGCATTATTGTTACAGATTATTCTGATATAGATTTAGTGTCGCCTTACATAATGAAAATAAGCGGTGCAGAGCTGGACAGTATTTACGAAAGCCCTTTGATGGTTACTGCTTATGATGAAGATAAAAACTGGCTTGGAACTGCTTTTAAATCCAAGATTGACCTTTTTTTATTGAATGGGGAATATTCTGTAGACCTTTATGAGATGATAGCCGAAAAATATCCCACAGCAAAATATGTCAGATTAACTTTAGGGATTCGCAATGAAGCTCTTTCAGCAGAAGATGAAGACATTAAGGCGCTTTTCATTGAATTTGTTCCCAAAAGTTCAGAAGAATACGTTTATGAATTAACAAATACAAATCATGCTTTCGTGTCAGCAGATTATAGTGACGTTATAAAAGATATTGCAGAGAACGTGTCTGAAAATTCAGAAGATATTTTTTTGCTTTCCGAAAAAGTAGAAAAGCTTGAAGGAGAAGCTTATGCATATCCATCTTTGTGGGACGGTGCTATTGAAGACACGGTTTTAAAAATTCAAGAAAAGCAAAGAGAATTTGGAATTAACGGAACAAGCTTTGCTTTCTTTTCCGATAACCATCAGAGATTGGGCTTTGCAGGTCCTATTATATGGGAAATAATGAAGCGATGCAGCATACCATACGCCTTTTATGGAGGGGATGCTATTTCCAACGGTATAATAGCTTCACAGGAAATAATGGAAGAGCAGGAAAAACTGTTTTCTGATATGATGAAGTGTATTCCTGCGGATAGGTTATGCAGAGCTTTGGGAAATCATGACGGATATTATTTTTTATCTACGGGTGAAAGATACCATTGCTCATGGGAAGAAATATATTCTATTTTTATGTCAAAGGGAGCTGTATCCCAAAACAAAAATTTTGGTGGTGACGGAACGTATTATTACGTTGATGACGTGGCTTCAAAAACACGTTTTATTGTTTTGAACTCCGTTTGGTTTGACTATAAAGAAAACGAAGACGGTACTTTGAATAATCAAGATGGATTCGGCTTTGGAGCAAAACAGATTAATTGGCTTTGTGACATATTGACATCTAACCCCGAAGGATTTGACGTTGTGTTTTTTTCTCATTCTCCCGTTTCCAATAACGGACACAGCAATATAAGAGATGCATATCTTGTGCAGGGGATAGTAAACGCTTTTATTTCAGGAGGAGAATATAATGGAGAATATACGGGAAGTGTAAACAGCTTAAACGATGCGAGCGTGGCAGTTTGCTTTGAAAAGAAAGGTAACGTTATAGGCTGGTTTTCAGGTCATATTCATGCTGATACCATTAATACCGAAGATGCTCAAAATAAAAATTCACTCCTTTTTAAAACCGTTACAATAACATCAGATGCTAATATGTCTTACGACGAAACAGAGGCAACAAGAGATATGAGCGGTGATACAAGCCACGCTATTGATTTTGTGACTGTTAATAAGAACACGGGTGAGGTATATATTTTCAGATTAGGCATCGGAGAAGACAGAACATATAATTATTTGGAGGAATAATGTACATAACAGCAGAGCTTATAATAACTGTAGGGGCAGTTCTGGGAGTTATATCTTCTATATTTGCCCTTGTGTTTTCAATTTACAGACGATATTTAAAACAAAACAAACAAGCGGAGGAAATAAAAAGAATAAAAGACGAGCAAACGTTGATTTTCTATGCACTTCTCGCATGTCTTGACGGACTTCAACAGCTTGGAGCGAATCACACCGTCCCTGAAATGAAAGGGAAGCTGGAAGAACATTTAAACGTTAACGCTCATAAATAAACATAATAAAGGAGAAGGAATATAATGGATATGACGGAATATGTTTATCCCGAATTACTTTTTATCATTCCGTTTTTAAATGTGACGGGGTGGTGGATAAAGCATAAAACTAAAGTGGCAAACAGATATATCCCCATTATTTTAGGTGGGCTTGCTGTGGTGCTTTCTGTTTTTTACATACATACTTCTATGGGAACGGCGGTATGGGAAAGTATCACATCGGGCTTTATTCAGGGAATATTTCTTGCCTCTACAGCAGTGTATGCAAATCAACTTATAAAAACAGGAAAGGAGGAGGAAGAATGAGAATAACTATTGATCCAGGACATACGAAAAACGTTAACGCGGGTGTTTTAAGCGGTTATTTTGAGGGAAATGCTATGTATATGTTGGCACAATATCTCAGAGATGAGCTTTCAGAATATCAGAATACTCAAATTGTCATAACAAGGTCAGAAAACGAAAATCCAACGCTTTCAGAAAGAGGAAGCCTTGCAGTAAACAGCGGAAGCAAAATTTTTATCTCACTTCATTCCAACGCGGTAAGCAATGCGGAATCAGCGGCGTATGTGTGCGGATTTTACAGCGTTAAACGAAAGGAATCAAAGTCACTTTGCGGAAAGCTCATTGCCGCAGTCACCAAAGTTATGAAAGAAAAAACTGACGCGTGGAATAGGGGAGCTCTCACTAAAAAGACTTCCTCTGGGTCTGATTATTACGGAGTTATAAGAAGCTCCGTTGCGGGAAATAGTGCTGTTGAATATTCTTTTATTATAGAACATGGGTTCCATACTAATAAAAAAGAATGCGAATTTTTAATGGATAACGAAAATCTTAAAAAAATTGCAAAAGCGGAGGCTGATGTTTTGGCAGAATATTTTGGTATGGAAAAAAAGATTAATTTTTCAGTTACAAGAATGGAAATTCCTGCAGGAAGCGATTTGAATGATTACGTTTCAGAGGGAGAATATTATTTTTCTGGAATACCTGGGAAAGCGATAAATATCCCACCTGCCGAGCGCGAAGATTCAGCATTCCTTCTTTACGTAGAAAACTGTTACTATGAGGGAATTCCATACGCTGTTCAGCGTTTATACAGTATTCCATCGGGGAAAGAATATGTAAGAGGAATTTTTGTTCATGGTGGAAAATTTCATGAAGTAAATAAGGAGTGGAGTAAAAAATGAGTTATTCTAAATTATATAACTATGATGATTTTCTTTCTTTTCTTTCTGAAAGCGGATATGGAGATGTAGCAAAGAAAAAGAAAACCGCTATTGATGAATCGTTAAATGAACAGCTAAAGTCTTTAGAGGCACAAAAAAAGAACATTAACGATGATGCTGACGAGTTGGCAAGACAAGCGTATCTTTCATATATTTCATCATCAAAAGATATTCCCGATAAGCTTGCGGCTACAGGCTTAAACGGTGGTGCTGCAGATAATCTTTATTTGTCATTGGTGAATGAATATCAGAATAATTATAATGAAATTGGAAAAGAAAGAAAAAATAAATTATATGATACAGATAGCGAAATGATAAAGGCAAAGCTTTCAAGCTCTGCAGAATATTCAAACGCGTTATCTGATATCTATGATTCAGCGGTAGAAAAATTTTTAGGTATTCGGGAAAACGAAGAAAAAAGAAATTTTGAAAGCTATTACAACGATAAAGAGCTTTCAGATAAAGCCGCAGACAGAAAGGCACAATCAGCTAAGGATAAAGCCGATCGTGAGCTTGAACTTGCAAAACTAGCCTTGCAGGTAGGTGATTTTTCCATTTTGGAAGACCTTGGAATAAAGCCCTCTGTGGGAAATAGCTCTTCTTCTGGTTCGTCGGGAGCTGGCGGTGGAACGGGCGGTTCTTCGGGAGATATGAGTGAGCTTTTGAAACAGCTTGATTATGCAGTTTCTCTTGCGAAATATGGAAACTATACTTTGCTTTGTAACATAACGGGTATGACCGAGGAAGAAGCGGCTTTGAAATTTGCCGATGGTACTGACAGCGGATATACGGAAAGTCAGATAAGAGATGCGGCAAAGCTTTTCATGGGCGGGGACTTCAGCAAAAACGTCCTTGGAATACTTAAGTCAGCGTATCCCGAATACACCTATGAGCAAATATGGAAAATATGGAAAAGCGTTGCAGAAAACGAGTGGTTGATGTATGTAAATGATAGTTACAAGGGCCCTCGTAACTAACTATAAGGGATGTAAAAAAAGCCGCGAGTGCAAAAAGAGAGGAATATATTATTTCAACCGCATATAAGATTTAATTAACTCGTTCAAGGAGCGAGGAAAGAAAAAGCCGCATCTGCGGTTTTTTCTTTATATTAAACTCTTTTTGCTTTGAAAAAATATCGCCTCTCGCAGTACTAATGTACAGCTTTGGACGCTATTTTTCCAATCACGACATTTTTTCCTATTTTGAAAAAATATCAATTTGATGGCTAAAACGATTTAATTAACACGTTGAATAGAGAAAAAGTTCAAAAATCGGGGTTGATAAAAAAGAGCAGTTGTAAGTGCAACGTTGGATGCATTTACAACTGCTTTGTTTTAAATATGTATTTTATTTTTCTACCAATGTAACGTTAGATGGAATTATCCCTGCTTCAGAGTAAACAATTTCAGCAATTTGAGCTACTTCTGTTTCAAGAAGTCCGTCGCTTTTTACGATAACGTTTGCTTTATCGCCAGATATTACTGCAATACAGTCTGAAAATCCTTTTGCTTTTATCAGAGCTTCTATATTCGCTTCGATTGTCATTTCTTCTACGATTTGAGCTATATCTGAAAGCGCTTGTTCTTTTGTATCTGCTAAAGCATCTCCGCTATCAACAATTGTTTGAAGAACGGCTATTGCTTCATCTCTTGCTTTTGAACGGTTAAGAATAGCATTGGAAAAATAAGAATCATCTTTTCCGTTTTCTTCAACGTTGCTTTGATTGTTACCGACCAAAATAGGATTTCCCAAAACCTTTCCTGCTTCGTCATCGTCTTTAGTTCCCGTGGGAAGAATCATTGTAACGCCCACCGCGGCGGCAACGAGAACACAGCATGCTCCCGCGAGAAAAGCTTTTGAATTTAAAAGCTTTTTGTAATCAAACTCTTTGATTTTTTGAAAAAAGGCAAGTCGGGAGGCCAAGCGGTCTTAGGAGA
>JAZRPU010000316.1:0-1538 GCA_045649365.1 Eubacteriales bacterium
CCTGAAGCAAGAATACCATTAGCTGAAGCATGCATACTTCTTGCGACTGCACCTAAATCTAATTCTGCATATATGGCTTATGACAGAGCGGCAGAGGACGTTAAATCGGGAAAAGGATCAATTTTTCCACGATGCTTACAAAACGTACACGCTGATAGTTATGGAGAAATTGGCGGTCAAGGATATTTGTATCCGCATGATTTTCCCGATGCATACGTCGTACAACAATACTTACCTGACGACCTTAAAGATAGAAAATATTATTCTTTTGGACTTAACAAAAATGAACAAGCAGCGAAATCATATCGTGATAATATTATTTTAAAGAATAAAAAAACAAAACGCTGATTTCAGATCTCTTTATATTTTTACATAATTTGAGATTATATTAATGGAGTTATTATGAGAATTTTTTTAACTGTACTTGATAGCCTTGGCATTGGAGAATTACCTGATGCTAATTTATATGGCGATATCGGCTCAAATACTTTGAAATCTATCAATAAATCGGAAAAATTTTATGCTCCAAATTTAACTGAATTGGGGCTTTTTAACGTTGATGGAACTCCGGATAAAAGCGTTAAATCTCCCAAAGCCGCGCATTGCAGATTTGCTGAAGCTTCTAAAGGTAAAGATACAGTTACAGGACATTGGGAAATGTGTCAAATAATATCCGAAAGACCTTTTCCAACGTATCCTAATGGCTTTCCAAAAGAAATTATTGAAAAATTTGAACATCTTACAAACACAAAAACTATATGCAACCTCCCCTATTCAGGCACAGAAGTTATAAAAGACTATGGTGAAGAAAGCATCAGAGATAATAAATTAATTGTTTATACGTCAGCTGATAGCGTTTTTCAAATCGCCGCTCACGAGGACTATGTTCCTCTGGAAAAACTTTATGAATATTGTGAAATTGCCCGAGAAATTTTATCGGGACAGCATGGGGTTGGAAGAGTTATAGCTCGTCCATTTGTGGGTCCTGTTGGAGATTTTAAAAGAACTTCAAACAGACACGATTATGCTCTTGCACCACCATATAGTACACTTGATATTTTAAAAGATAATGGAAAAGATGTGATTTCAGTTGGTAAAATTAAAGACATTTTTGCAGGTAATGGAATTACCGAAGTGTATCCGGGTGCTACAAATATTGATGCAATGAAATCATTAAACATGGTTTTTGATAAAGATTTCGACGGTCTTTGCTTTGCTAATTTTGTTGATTTTGACGCTGTTTTTGGTCACAGAAATAACATTGATGGATATGCAAATGCTATTTCAGAATTTGATATTTTTTTAAATGATATTTTAAAGAAAATAAAAGGCGATGATATTTTAATAATAACAAGTGATCACGGTTGTGACCCAGCCACTCCATCTACTGATCATTCAAGAGAATATACTTTTGGTCTTTTTTATGGAAAAAATATCAACCCTGTAAATCTTGGTACTCTTTCATCTTTTGCAGATATCGGAAAAACCATTTGCGGACTTCTCAATGTTAAAAACGATTTACCAGGTGTGGATTTGTC